>CAZLIB010000006.1:0-19986 GCA_964559465.1 uncultured Lachnospiraceae bacterium | reverse complement strand
ACGGCGCGCAAGGTCCCAGTCCTTACCTGTGCCAATGTGGTCAAGGAGCGACTGATAATTATCGTGTGTGATAAGACCTACGGTGGTAATGTCCGAGTTTACCATATTGGAAAGCGCAAAGTCGATAAGACGGTATCTTCCGCCAAGGGGAATGCTCGCCATCGTACGAGGCTTTGTAAGCTCGGGAGTGGATGCGTCGTGTATATTAGAAAATATAAGTCCTGCTGCTTTCATATCGTCACCTCATTATTCAGAATAGATCATCTGGTTGTCGGCGATAATCTCGCCTTCACCAACGGAATTTCCCGCGCCGATAACGGTAATACCCTCTGCCTCGCTTCTGGGTTTACCAACACTTGCATTCTTGCCAACTGTAACGTCAGAGTCAAGGATAGAGTATTCTACAGTAGCTCCCTCCGAAACGCTAACGTGGTGCATAAGAACAGAATCGCGAACTACTGCGCCTTTTTCAACCACAACACCGTAGCCAAGCACTGAATTAATAACTGTACCGTAAATTTCACAGCCCTCGGTGATAGAGGAATTCTCAACAACTGCTCCTTCACCAACATACATTGGCGCTTCATTTTCGTGACGGGAGAATATTCTCGCATTGTCACTCAATTCAAGCACAGGCTTCTCTCCAAGAAGGTCCATATTCGCTTCCCAAAGAGATGAGATCGTTCCAACGTCCTTCCAATATCCTTCAAAGTTGTAAGCAAACATTTTCTCGCCGTCCTCAAGCATCTTGGGAATAATATTCTTTCCAAAGTCATTGCTGGAGTTAGGGTCTGCCTCATCCTCTGTAAGATATTTATAAAGCTTATCTGCGGTGAAGATGTAGATACCCATTGAAGCAAGATTGCTATCAGGGTTCTTTGGCTTTTCGGAGAATTTATAAATAGAGTTGTCGGGATTAACGCTCATAATACCGAAGCGGCTTGCCTCTTCCATGGGAACCTGAAGAACTGCTATTGTACAGTCAGCATCATTATCTTTATGGTATTCAAGCATGTTATTGTAATCCATAGTGTAGATATGATCACCTGAAAGAATCAAAACGTATTCCGCCTGGTATCTCTTTATAAATTCAAGGTTCTGATAAATTGCATTTGCCGTTCCCTTATACCAATCCGAGCCACTGAAGCCCTGATATGGGGGAAGAATGGAAACTCCGCCAAAGGTTCTGTCAAGGTCCCAAGGAAGACCGTTTCCTATGTATTCGTTAAGTACAAGGGGTTGATACTGTGTGAGAACGCCAACGGTGTCTACACCTGAATTGATACAGTTTGAAAGTGGAAAGTCAATAATTCTGAACTTGCCTCCAAATGAAACTGCGGGTTTTGCGGTTTTCTTGGTGAGTGCGTAAAGTCTTGAGCCCTGTCCGCCAGCGAGTAGCATGGCGACACATTCTTTTTTCTTAAACATATCAAGAATCTCCCTTCATTTTTTCGTATATCTAAATTAAGACATAGTCATACATTGTTATTATAGTATGAAACCGATATTTTTTCAAGTCCTTTTTAAAGATTTTTGCCTTTTTGTTAGTTTTTCACAAAATAGTTTTATTCAGGCAATTTTTGATGGCATTTACAAGCATAATTTTTCATGTTTTTCTGCCCTTTCGACCTATTGACAGATTTTTATTTGTTTGATATAATAATTATATATTGCTTTTTGGAGGTGGATTATGAAGAACAATCATTCAAGAATAATTGCAAATGACGATCTTTGTAATTATTTTGCTACCTCTGCAAAAGCAAGAACGCTTTCCCATGCATATATTTTGCTTGGTACAAAGGGTATGGGAAAACATACTCTTGCACGCTATATTGCTGCTGCCGTCAACTGTGACAACAAGGAAAACTGTGATGCAGACGTTCCCTGCTTTGAGTGCAATTCGTGCAAAAAGATAACAGACGGTATATCTGCAGACGTAGTAACGGTTTCTCGCGAAAAGGACAGAGCCTCGCTCGGTGTTGAGCCGATAAGATTTGTAAAAAGCGACGTTGCTATATACCCCAACGACGGTGATTACAAGGTCTATATTATTGAGGATGCTCACACAATGACCGTTCAGGCTCAGAACGCTTTACTGCTGACGCTTGAAGAGCCCCCGCCGTACGTTATTTTCGTTCTTCTTTGCGAGCACACGGAAAATATACTTGAAACTATCAAGAGCCGTGCTCCTGTTTTGCGAATAAAAACGCCCTCTGAAGAAGAAACTATTGAGTTTTTGAAAGCAAACTATCCTTCCGCAAGAACGTTCATAAACAGTTCACAAGAGGATTTCAAGCAGATATATCTTGCATCCGGAGGTAGCATTGGCAGAATACTTGAGCTTATTTCGTCAAGCGAGAAAAAGCAGGTTCTTCAAGATCGCATGCTTGCTATAAAGCTTATAGATGCGATTGCCAATAATTCCCTTGCACGTGATTTGGCTGAGCTTTCATCTATGTTTGCTCAAAAACGCGAGGATAGAGAGCGACTTATAAGTCAACTTGCAGAGATACAAATGGCACTTCGAGACCTTATGGTAATAAAAAAAGCGGAAGAACCAAAGATGGTATTCTTTACAAGCTTGGAACAGGCTGAAGAGCTTTCATACAGCTTTTCTACACAAAGAATAGCCGAAATAATCGAAAGTCTCGAAAAAACACGCCTCGCATTACAAAGAAATGCGAATGTTAAGCTTACGATCGTTAATTTTCTTAGCGGTCTTATCTAAATGGAGAAAAAAATATGGAACACAATAATCAAAATAGTCAAAATAATCAAAACAAAAAAAACAGCAAAAAAAGATATCACCGCCGTTATAACAATAAGCGCAAGCCGAAAAAGGATAATGCGGTTGATAATCAAATAGAAGAAGTTGAAGCCCTTCCTATCGTAGAAGATGCTCCCTTCTCCTTGCCCGAAGAAAATCTTGAATATCTTGATGAAGACTCCTTTTCTGAAAGCTCCGGCGAGCAGAAGCCACAGTCAGGACCCAAGGAGGACGAGGAGCAGGTAGAGGTAGTCGGTGTAAGATTTAAAAAGGTTGGAAAGGTATATTACTTTGCTCCAGAGGGCATCAAAGCAGAAAAGGGACAGTTTGCTATCGTTGACACTGCTCGCGGCCCTGAATTTGGTGAGGTATTCATCTCCAACAAATTCGTTGGTATTTCAGAGATAGTTCCCCCGCTTCGCCAGATCATAAGAATAGCGACCGACGAGGATGCAGTTCATAATGAAGAAAACAATAAAAAGGAAAAAGAAGCATTTGGCATCTGCCTTGAGCAGATCGCAAAGCACGAGCTTGATATGAAGCTTGTTGACGCTCAATATACATTTGACAACAGCAAATTGCTTTTCTATTTTACAAGTGCGGGCAGAGTCGACTTCCGCGAGCTTGTAAAGGACCTTGCAGCAATATTCAGAACAAGAATAGAGCTCCGTCAGATAGGAATTCGTGACGAGGCGAAGCTTATCGGCGGTCTTGGCGCGTGCGGCAGACCTCTTTGCTGCTCGACCTTCCTTTCCGATTTCGTTCAGGTTTCCATAAAGATGGCAAAGGAACAAGGCCTTTTCCTTAATTCATCAAAGATCTCAGGCACCTGCGGCCGTCTTATGTGCTGCTTAAGATATGAACAAGAAACATATGAATACGAAATAGCTCGCACACCTGCGGTAGACTCAACAGTTAAAACTCCCGATGGAGTTGGCACTGTAACCGAAACGCATCCGCTTACGGGATATATCAAGGTGAAATTCACGGAAAAGGATGGGGAAAGCGTAAAACCCTATCACAGAGATGATGTAAAAATCATAAAATCCCATAAGAACACCGAAAAGGAATAATTTTTTATAAATATTTTTCTTTAACCCCTTGCTTTTTGGCGAGGGGTTGTGTTATAATAGCTCTATCAATACTAATTGGAGGTATTTATCATGGCTTATAAGATTACTGACGCTTGCATCGCTTGCGGTGCTTGCTGCGATGCTTGCCCCTGCGGCGCTATTTCCGAGGGTGACGGTATTTATGTAATTGATCCTGATGCATGCGCTGATTGCGGTGCTTGCGCTGACGTTTGCCCTGTAGGAGCTCCCGTTCAGGAATAATCCGGTTACATTTGAAAAGATACGGAGCAGAATCTGCTCCGTATTTTGCTTTGGAGGTAAGTTATGAACAATATCATCCTTGAAGGTGAAAAGCTCACCGAAGTGAATGAAAATATAAAGCTTATTCAAAAAACGAACGGCTTGACATTCGGCACTGACGCCTATCTTCTTGCCGCCTTTATCAAGGCGCAAAAAAGCGGAGTGGCAGTAGAGCTTGGTGGCGGAACAGGTATTATCTCCCTGCTTTGCTCTACAAGAGAAAAATTTAAAAAAATACATTGTGTTGAGATACAAAAGGATTTTGCAGATATTATAGACAGAAATGCGGTCATAAATTCACTTGATGACAGGGTCATCTCAATTCATAAGGATATAAGAGAGATCAAAAGCGCAGACATTGGTTGCGAGGTCGATGCTGTTTTTTCAAATCCCCCATATATGAAGGTCGGTGCAGGAAAAAGAAACGAACACGACGAGAAATATATCGCGCGCCACGAGGTATGCGGTCATATTGGTGATTTTTGCGCCGCAGCAAATCGACTTTTGAAGCATGGTGGCCTTTTCTACTGTGTATGGCGCCCCGATCGACTTACCGATCTCATTTGTGCTATGCGTGAGAATAATCTTGAGCCAAAAGAGATATGCTTTGTTCACGCAAATACCAAGAGCGCACCCTCAATGGTGCTTGTAAAGGCAAAAAAGGGTGCTGCATCATCGGTTATTGTAAGCGAACCGTTGTTTTTGAATCTTGATAATGACCCGAAAACGCTTACTGAAAGAGCAAAAAATATATACGAGGAATGTAGTTTTTGATGAAGGAACTTAAAAGAATTTTAAGCTATACAAGGCGCGCGGTTGACGACTACGCGATGATAGATGAGGGCGACAAAATTGCCGTTGGTGTATCTGCAGGCAAGGACTCACTTGCGCTACTCTATGCCCTTGCCGAGATGAGAAGGTTTTACCCCAAGAAATATGAATTGATTGCAATAACAGTGGATATGGGCTTTCCAAGCATGAGCTTTGACGGAATAAAGACCCTTTGCGAGAAGCTTGACGTCGAGTATCATATCGTGCCCACGCAGATATATCAGATAATTTTTGAAGAGCGAAAAGAAAAAAGCCCCTGCTCTCTCTGCGCGAAAATGCGCCGCGGCGTTCTTTACAACACTGCAAAGGAGCTTGGCTGTAATAAGGTAGCTCTCGGTCATCATTTTGACGACGCCATTGAAACCTTTATGCTCAATCTTTTCTTCGAGGGCAGAATCGGTTGCTTCTCACCCGTCACCTATCTTTCAAGAATTGATTTGACTATGATCCGTCCACTTCTCTATGCAAGTGAAAAGAGTGTTCGTCAGTTTTCAGAAAAAGCAGAGCTCCCCGTTGTAAAGTCCACTTGTCCTGCTGATGGAAATACCGAGCGCGAGGAGATGAAGCAGCTCCTTCACGAGCTTGATATAAAGCACAAGGGACTTCGTTATCGCATATTCGGCGCGATGCAGCGCGGTGAAATCGACGGATTTAAGACGGCAAGCGCGATGAACGGAATAAAGGAATATGACGAGGAAAATGACGATGCGTAAGTTCTCATACTCCAAAAAAGATATTATAGAGCTGTTGCCCAAGCGTGACGAAAATTCCAATAAAGGAAGCTGCGGACGAGTGCTTATTATCGGCGGATCTTCCTGCATGGCAGGCGCGCCGTATTTCAGCGCAAAGGCGGCTTACCGCACAGGTGCAGGACTTGTTGAAATCTTTACTCACGAGGATAACAGAGTAATTCTTCAGACACTTGTTCCCGAAGCTGTGTTGTCAGTTTGGAATGAAGATATAGATTTTGAACGGCTTGAAAATTCTATAAGCAAAGCTGACGTGATAGCCATCGGCATGGGGCTTTCAACAAGCAAAGAAGCTCTTGAGGTTTTGAGGTTTACTATAAGTAAAAACAACTGTCCTTTGGTAATTGACGCCGACGCGCTCAACTTGATTGCAAAGCACCAAGACCTTTTTGATCTGCTAATAAGACAGGCAGTTATTATTACTCCCCATCCCCTTGAGATGTCAAGGCTTTCCGGTCTTGAGGTTGGACACATTACCAAAAATATACCCTCTATAGCACAGGATTTTTCAGATGTAAACAATGTTATTTGTGTTCTTAAAGATCACAATACTGCGGTTGCAGCGCCACGCTCAGATATGATTTACATCAATCAAAGTGGAAACAGCGGAATGAGTACCGCAGGCGCGGGCGACGTTCTTGACGGCATTATCGCAGGATTGCTTGCACAAGGTACAGAACCGTATACGGCAGCAACACTCGGCGTGTATATACACGGTATTGCAGGCAATATTGCAAGTCAAAAATTGTCTGAATATTCAGTAATGGCAAGTGATATCATTGATGCACTGCCAGAGGTATTCGCATATTTATAAAAATAAGCTCCCTGAAAATCAGGGAGCTCTATTAATTTCTTTTTTGCTTAAAATCCACCGTCTAATGCCGTATATCGCAGCACCTACAGCAAATCCTTCAATTGAAGAAATTATGCTGATAAGAAAGCCTGTTGCAGGCTCTCGATACAAGGCTTCAAGCTCAAAACCATTCATAAACCAAAGTAAATTCCAAGTCAAATAAAAATTTAACTGATTAAGCAATGAAAAGATAATGGGAGCTAAGATCGTTTCCTTAATTATTCCCTTGAGCGCAACATGTATTGCAGTAAATATGGCAGGAATGAGCGCGCACAAAACAAAAAACTGCCATATCGCCATATCAAGAAGCCCGGTAGGTCCTGCTAAAACCCAGAAGTAAAGCAAATTCCAACCAAAGACAACCGCATATATGATCACAGATATCAAATTTAGCTTTTCATAATGTTTCATATGCATCACACCTTTCTTTATTTCAGTATATCACACTAAAAAATAAAGTCAACAAAAAATATGCCAACCGATATTCTCGGTTGGCATTTTTTACATACAATTCACGGCGATATCGCCATCCTTGACTGAAATATGCACCTTTGTTATCGTGCGGTTATAGTCGGCAATCACCTTTTCGGCAATAGCGTCCTCTATATGAGTCTGAATAAATCTTCTCATATTTCTCGCACCAAATTTTGCGGAGTATGACTTTTCGCCAACGTAAGCAAGAGCTGCGCTTGTATATGTGAGTGCAATTCCCTTTTCTGCAAGAGCAGCTTTAAGTTCACCAAGCATTATTTCAGCTATCCTTGCAAAGTTTTCTTCAGTAAGTGAATTGAACGTGATTATCTCGTCAACACGGTTGATAAATTCAGGACGGAGGAAGCCCTCAAGTGCCTTCATTGTGCGTGCTTCTTCAGCAGAAAGGTTATCTGAACTCGCAAAACCTGCGCGTCCCGAAGAATTTGTTGAACCTGCGTTTGTGGTCATAATGAGAATAGTATTTTCAAAATTTATCGTTCTTCCCTGGGCGTCGGTCACAC
The DNA here is from genome assembly GCA_964559465.1 of uncultured Lachnospiraceae bacterium. GTDB lineage: Bacteria > Bacillota > Clostridia > Oscillospirales > CAG-272 > RGIG4608. The sequence continues at coordinate 12,418 of CAZLIB010000006.1, read as the reverse complement.
GTCCGTCATCAAGTATTTGTAATAAAACATTGAGCACGTCTGGATGTGCCTTTTCGATCTCATCAAAAAGCACCACGGAATACGGTCTGCGACGTATCTTTTCAGTGAGCTGTCCTGCCTCGTCATAGCCGACATATCCTGGAGGCGCTCCGATAATCTTTGATACGGAATGCTTCTCCATAAACTCGCTCATATCAAGACGGATAAGCGTTTCAGGAGAATGGAAAAGGTCATTTGCAAGCTGTTTTACAAGCTCGGTCTTACCAACGCCCGTAGGTCCTGCAAAGATGAACGAAACGGGCTTTCTCTTGTGAGATATACCTGCACGATTTCTCTTTATAGCACGGCAGATCGCGTTAACTGCCTTATCCTGACCGATAATATGTGTTTTCAATCTTTCTTCAAGCTTATCTATCTGCTCATATTCGTTTGCGCTGACCGTAAGTGCAGGAACGCCAGTCCAAACCTCAACTACGTCCGCAAGCTCGTCAGTGGTGAGTATAATACTCTCACATTCTCCTTCAAGCTCCTTAAGTTCGTTAGCAAGCTTTATCTCCTTGGATTTGAGCTTGGCTATCTTTTCATAAGCATCTGCGTTATCAGGTGAATCGGGCGGAGTCGCTTCAAGCGCTTCTCTGTCCTTTTTTATTGCAAGAAGATTTTCTCTTATCTCGATGCTTCTGTTGAGCGATGCACTGTTGAGAGAGAGATTTGCCGCCGCCTCGTCAAGCAGGTCTATTGCCTTGTCAGGCAGATAGCGATCTGTGATGTATCTTTCCGAAAGCACAACTGCACTTCTTAAAATTTCATCCGGAATTTTTATCTGGTGAAATGCCTCGTAATAATGCTTAATTCCCTTAAGCATATCAAGAGTTTCTTCAATTGAGGGCTCTTCAACCTTAACGGGTTGGAAGCGGCGCTCAAGCGCACTGTCCTTTTCGATATATTTTCTATATTCGTTAAGCGTAGTCGCACCTATGACCTGGATCTCTCCGCGAGAAAGTGCGGGCTTGAGCATATTTGCAGTGCTTACGCTTCCCTCACTGTTTCCTGCGCCAACTATATTATGCACCTCGTCGATAACAAGAATGATATTTCCGTCGTCTTTGACTTCCTTCAAAAGTCCGAGCAAGCGGCTCTCATACTGACCTCTGAACTGCGTTCCGGCTACAAGTGCCGTAAGGTCAAGGAGATGAAGCTCCTTGTTTTTAAGCTTGTAAGGAACATCGCCGCGCACTATCTTCTGCGCAAGCGCCTCTGCTATAGCGGTCTTACCAACGCCGGGCTCACCTATAAGGCATGGATTGTTCTTCTGACGTCTTGAAAGTATCTGAATGACCCTTGCAAGCTCCTTCTCTCTGCCGACTATGGCATCTAGCTTACCCTCTCTCGCTTCGCGATTAAGGTCCTTGCAGTAAGTATCAAGAAATTTTCTATTTTTATCCTTTTGCTTTTCATCACTCTGCACCTTTGCTCCCTCAATGTTGGGAGTATTGGCAGGCTTTGAGTCGGAGCCAAAAAGCTTTTGAAGATCAATGGCAGGCGCTCTTGCCTCGTCGTCATCAATATTTTCATCCATCATAGCGGGAAAATCTCCATCACTTTCCATCATTTTTGCCATCTCGTCCTCCATACCAGCAAGCTCTTCACTTGATATTCCTAGCTTATTCATCATATCGCCAAGCATATTATCAAGCGGAAGTCCGAGCTCCTTTGCACAAGTAATGCAAACACCCTCGTTTTTCTTTTCTCCATTTTCAAGCTTAGTTATAAACACAACTGCCATCCTTTTATGGCATCTTGCACACATAATCATAAATTTTACCTCCTCGGGTAGTATTAGGGACTTGCTTAGTGAGTAAACAAGCCCAATCTATAGATAAATCTTGTAATATAAGTTTCCTCAATAAAATCATTTCCAAATATCAAAAGCACAACGAATACCGCAATACTTGCAAACATATATGCATAGCCAATTCCCCATACACAGCCAAACAAGCGGTTAAAGCTTGAAAGTATTGGCAATTCACCTATTTTCTCAAGGAATATTATCGCTATGCTGACCAATATAAATACCGCAACAAAGGTTGCTATATACGCTAGGAATTTTGACATAATATTAATTGCAATACCTTCGATTTTTTCGCCGACCTTGGTCGCTATTTCAACGTTACTTCCTGTTAACGAGTTGAAATACGTTTCAAGCTTTTCAACGGGAATTAAGTTTTTTGCAACCGACGGAATACTGTCCAAAAGCTTATCAAAATCCAACGTACCACTATGCCCTTCGGCTGTTTGAACAAGCACATTGGTTATTTTGCCTTCAACGAATCCGCTGACAACGTGCTTCTCAAAAACTCCAACGAACAATGATCCGATCAATGCGGTAATAATGATAACTATCAAAAGCTTTGTTGACTTAAAAAATGATTTAATAAATCCTCTCTTAATAGATATGAAGATGATGAGGGCAATAGCGGCAACCATACCTATATCAACTATAACTTGCCATGTACTCATAATTACCTCCTTATTGTAAAAAATCAATTTATTTTCCAAACGTTAAAAATCTTGCGTATGAATCGTTACAAACGATAAGAGTATCCTTATCATACGAAATTATCTTGAAATCCGTAGCTACAAGATCTACTCTGTCAGTTATGTTAAGAGAAAGATTGGTTCTTTCAAAGCCGCCAAGCTGTTGAGTGAAAAGATAATCTCCGTAAAGCGCTACGCCAAGAACTCTCTCTCTTTGTTCAATAGTTCTCTCTGTTTTTCCCCTTCTGTTCAGTACGACGATCTTTGTCTTACTATTTTCATCGGTGAGATGGCAAAGAGCAATATTATCTTCCCCAAAAGTGTAAAAATATATTTCCTCGTCGCAGAAATATTCACCGAGAAGATTAAGATTTGAGCTGAATGCATTTGCCCCGTGTGCGCCAAGGACGCATACATTTTTGCCATTAAAGATCTTCACTGCATAAGGAATTCCCTTAAAGGTTATGCGCGCCTGATTATAATCATCACTGCCGACCTTATAAACACGAAGAACGCTCACAAGCTCATCACCGTCACCAATGGAAAGAACGACCGCCATTTGGGAGCCGTTTTGAGAAAGTGAGATAGCGGTCACGTAACCGGATGAGAAATTATAATCATATTTTGTTCCGTTTTGCAGATATACACTAACCACGGAGCTATAATTTTCTGATTTTGTTATTAAAGCAAACGTTCCGTTTTGAGCGATGCTTGCGCCGTATATTGCATAATCAAGTGTGCCCTCACTCACCTTTGAGAATGAATTATAGAGCGCATACTGCTTTCCTCCAACGTCGTGAAGAAGCACGTATTTATCACTTGTTACAAGCGCGGGATTTCCATAACTATGGTTTGATGAAAACAGCTCTCTGCCGCCTGCTGAAAAGATGGAGAGCTTTTCTCTGCTTGCAACGGCAAGACCGCCGCGGTAGGTAGCAAAGCTTTGTGAATTGCCTGCGTTATAGGTTATGGTGTTATGCACCGACGTTACGTAATCATTTGCAAGCTTAATATCCTTGGTAAGATAATAAAACTTACTGTACGAAAGATTGCCAGACAGCAAAAACAAGATAATTGCAATCAGCAAAGCAACCAAAATAATTCTTTTGAAATATGCATAACGGTAGCTTGCTTTGGCAAGATAAACGTCAGTTTTTCCGTCATAATTCTTTTTTACAGAATTGGGGTCATATTCAATTTTTTGTATCAAATCGGCAATATCAAGCTTCATATTTCCCCAACTCCCTTCTTAATATTCGACCTTATTCAGATAAAGTCCGCACGCGCTCACAGTCGAGCCGGCGTTCTTGCGGTTTTTACTTTCAGTTATTTTTTCAATATCACAGGGCTCTATCTTTCCCTGTGCCACGAGCAAAAGAGTGCCCGTCATAATTCTGACCATATTATAAAGAAATCCGTCAGATGCAACCTTGAAAATGATGAAATCACCCTCGCGGTAAACGGTGGCATATTTGACCTCTCGGTTAGTATCCACTATCTTTGAGCCCTGCGCCATATATGCAGCAAAGTCGTGCTTGCCACAAAAATACTGCGCAGCACTATTCATTTTATCAATCAATTCGTCACCGTATACCTGCGGAATATGAAGCGCCCTATCAAAAGCAAATGGATTCTTGAGGGGGTTATTCCATATCTTATAGATATACTCTTTATACTTTACGTCATATCTCGGATGAAAGCTGTCCTCAACCATCTTTGCCTCAAGCACCGAAATATCGTTTGGCAAGACGGAATTGAATGCAAGCGGCACGCTTTTCATAGGTATGGTACAATCAAGTGAGCTTTCACCTTTTTTTGACACACACAAAAAAAATTCGTTCGCGTGAACGCCGCTATCAGTTCTTGAGCATCCGACTATATTGCAATCAAATCCAAAAATACTTTTTGACGCATCGTTAAGCTCGCGCTGGACCGTAGGCTTATCGGGCTGAACCTGATATCCGTTATAATTTGTTCCTAGAAAGCTTATTTTAAGCAATAATTTCATGTTCTTACTCCGTCAAAATGGCAAAAAAGGACTTGCAAATACATTCACAAAAACTATAACAACGCCAAAGAATATCACAAGACAAAGCGCAATAATGTCACTTGCGCTGCACTTGAGTATCTTCATTCTTGTTCTACCCTCTCCGCCCTTATAACAGCGGCACTCCATAGCAGTCGCAAGATCAAGCGCATGGCGGATAGAGGATGAGAAAAGCGGAATAAGTATCGGAATAAGCGCCTTTGCTCTTTGTATAAGGCTTCCGTTGGTAAAGTCAGCACCCCTTGCCTTTTGCGCGCTCATTATTTTATCCGCCTCCTCCATAAGAGTTGGTATGAAACGAAGCGCAATAGTCATTATCATCGCAAAATCGTGCACGGGAAGTCCTATCTTCTTAAGGGGAGAAAGCAATCTTTCTATGCCGTCCGTAAGAGCGATGGGAGTGGTCGTATAAGTGAGCAGAATACTGCTTCCCACAATAAGAACAAAAATTCTTACAATAAGGAATATTGCATTCACAACTCCCTTTGTATATACCTTGGCAAAGCCAAGATCAAGAAGAGGTGCGCCCTCTCCCGTTGTCCAGAAAATATTGATTATAGCAGTAAATGCAATAATAAACACTATCGGCTTTACCGATCTCATAACGATCTTTATCGGAATGTTTGACAATAATACTATCGCAAATGCCGATATAAGAAGCAGTGCCATTGACAGTATATTGGAGCACAAAAATACTATCACGATATAAAGCACCGCAAGCACGATCTTTATTCTCGGATCGAGATTGTGTATTGGTGAATCGACAGAATAATACTGTCCAAGTGAAATGTTTTTCATCAGTTACCTTTCAATAAACGCGCTATCTCCTCGACCGCGGCGTCTTCAGTATAAATTCCATTGTTAACTTTAATTCCACGTGCATTAAGCTCGTGCATAAGAAGTGTTATCTGGGGCACTGCAAGTCCTATTTTTTCAAGCATTTCGGAGTGTGAGAACACCTCGTCACGAGTACCGTTGAGCACCACCTTGCCGTGTGAAAGAACGATTATATCATCGCAAAGGCGAGCCATATCCTCCATACTGTGACTGACGATGATTACAGTTGCGCCCGTTTTTTCGCGATATTTAAAAATGCCGTTGAGAATAACGTCTCGTCCCTGCGGGTCAAGACCTGCAGCGGGCTCGTCAAGCACAAGCACCTCTGGTCGCATAGCGATAACACCCGCAATAGCCACTCTTCTCTTTTGACCGCCAGAAAGATCAAAGGGATTCTTTTGGAGAATGTCGGGGGCAAGTCCCACAAAATCTATTGCCTCTCTTATGCGTTTTGCAATCTCGGCTTCATCAAGTCCCATATTTTTTGGACCAAAAGCAATATCCTTCTCAACCGTTTCTTCAAACAGCTGATATTCAGGATATTGCATTACAAGTCCAACGCGGAAGCGCACCTTTCCGATCTCCTTTGGTTTTTCCCAAATGTCAACGCCGTCAAGAAACACCTTACCGTCAGAGGGTGTTGCGAGTCCGTTGAGAAGCTGGAGCATGGTTGATTTTCCGCTTCCCGTATGACCGATAAGACCTGTAATAGAGCCCTCTTTTACTTCTATATTAATATTTTTAAGTGCTTCCTTACAATATGCCGTTCCCTTGCCGTAAAGGAACGACACATCCTGAAGTTTAATCTTTGCCATTATCTTTTCTTAAGTGCCCTCTCTATCGCATCTGCACATGCAGTGGGAGTGTGGCACTCTCCTTCAATATAAATTCCTTTTGATTTGAGTGAATGAACGAGCCCTACGCACTGAGGAACGTCAAGACCGCATCTCACAAGCTTTTTTGGATCTGAAAAAATCTCGGTAGGAGTACCATCCATCAGTATTTCACCATCGTCAAGAACGACGATTCTGTTGGCTCTTGCCGCCTCGTCCATATAGTGTGTGATCATAATAATCGTAATACCGTGCTCGCGGTTGAGCTTTTCAATGGTATTAATAATATCGCGGCGACCAAGCGGGTCAAGCATAGCAGTTGACTCATCGAATATCATACAGTCGGGCTTCATTGCAAGAATGCCCGCTATCGCTATCCTCTGCTTCTGACCGCCGGAAAGCCGTGCGGGCTCGCCCTTGGCATGCTCGCTCATTCCAACGATCGCAAGCGATTCGTCAACTCTGCGACGAATTTCTGTCGGCTCAATGCCAAGATTTTCAGGGCCAAAGGCAACGTCGTCCTCAACAATGGTCGCAACAAGCTGGTTATCGGGATTTTGGAACACCATTCCCACCTTTTTGCGAAGCTCGAAAACGTCGTCTTCTGTCATATTGGGGTCGGTAATTTCTTTTCCGTCAATGTATATTTTCCCCGAATCAGGCTCAAGTATCATATTAAGAAGCTTTGCAAGAGTAGACTTTCCGGATCCGTTATGCCCGAGCACTGCAAGATACTCTCCCTTTTTCACGTCAAGAGAGATATTCTTGAGCACCGACGTTCTGCCGCCGTCGTCCTCCTCATAGCTAATACTTAGATTTTCTATTTTGATATAAGAATCAGAATTCACGTCCGTGACTTTCCTTTCTTTGCTTATTTTTATATTTTATTTGCTTTCCTGCCATCTTGCGCTCGCGCCACAGGGCATAAATCCGCCCGTGTGCTTGACGGGAAGCGCGATCTCGCTAGCCTCACATTTGCCACCGTGGAGCTTTGAAATACGAAGGTCAACGATATAGCTCATCGTGAGAGGTGAAAGGCCGGTAGTATATGAATTTATCAAGAAAAACAAGGGTTTATCTGAAAGAACCTGCGCGGTAAGAGCAACAAGATCGTCAATACTATCCTCTATTTTCCATATCTCACCCGATGGACCTCTGCCGTATGATGGGGGGTCCATTATTACCGCATCGTATTTATTTCCTCGTCTTATCTCGCGTTCAACGAATTTTTTGCAATCATCAACAATGTAACGAATGGGTGCGTTTTCAAGTCCCGAGAGCTTTGCGTTCTCCTTTGCCTGCGCTACCATTCCCTTTGCCGCGTCAACATGGCAAACAGACGCGCCAGCCTTTGCCGCCGCAACGGTCGCACCGCCCGTATATGCAAACAAGTTAAGCACCTTTATCGGTCTTCCTGCATTTTTTATAAGGTCTGAAAACCAATCCCAGTTTGCTGCCTGCTCAGGAAAAAGTCCCGTGTGCTTAAAGCCCATGGGGCGAACCACAAATCCGAGCTCGCCATAATTGATATTCCACTCTTCGGGCAAATTCTTTTTTACCCATTTTCCACCGCCCGTATTTGCGCGACGGTAAATGCCGTCCGCTTTTTTCCATTCGGGCGCATTTCTCTCACCGTGCCAGATTATCTGCGGATCGGGTCTTATAAGTATATATTTTCCCCATCTTTCAAGACGCTCGCCGTCGCTCGCGTCAATAAGCTGGTAATCCTTCCAATTATTAGCACACCACATATCAGTAAACCTTTCCGTAAGTTTGTTTCTTGTTGTAATATTTCGATATCTTTGAGCTACCCGCGTGAGCGTGGCAGATAGCTATTGCCAAAGCGTCAGCCGCATCATCAGGTGTAATCTTTTGCTTAATATTAAGGAACATCTGAACCATAGTTATAACCTGATTTTTTTCGGCTCTGCCGTAGCCGACAACGCTCTGCTTTACCTGCAGGGGCGTGTATTCAAATATCTCAACGCCGAGCAGCTCCGCGCAAAGCAAAATGACTCCACGCGCCTCGGCAACCGCAATACCTGTTTTCTGGTTGGTATTCCAGAAAAGCTCCTCGACCGCCATCGCGTCGGGCTTGTACCTTTCGATGATGTCCTTAAGCTCGTGATATATAGTTGCAAGACGTTTTTCAGTATCGGTATGCGCAGGGGTGCGGATAACACCGTAGTCCAAGGTCTTAAATTTTGAGCCACTGTATTCAATTACGCCAAATCCCACAATGGCAACTCCCGGGTCTATTCCAAGAATTATCATTTTCTTCCTCCACACATATTTTATCAATTTATCATTATATCATAATAATCCTGAAAAGTCAAATGTTTTTGTATGTATTATATAATAACATTATTTAAAAAATATGTGAATTTACCATTTACTTGAAGCGTTTTTTGTGCTATAATAATTGTATATACGTTTTTACGATTTCACATATATTGGAGGTCGTTATGAAAATTATTAAATTATTCGTGGGTGATATTGTTGAAATGAAAAAAAATCACCCGTGCGGATCAAATCGGTTTAAGATAATGCGAGTGGGAAGCGACGTGCGCGTCCTCTGCCTTAACTGCTCGCGCGATATGACTATCGATAGGATCAAATTTGAAAAATCAATAAAGAAATTTATAGTTTCTCACAATCCTGAAATCATCTGATTAACAAAGAACGGAGTTAATAATGAAGCTTAAAAATCCATTTAAATCCATAAAAAATAATGAAAAGCTGCTCGCGATAAAGAGCGAATACGGCTATCTTTCAAATTCATTTATATTCCCCGCACTGCTTATGCTTTGCGTATATCTTGCGCTTGGCCATAAACCACTCGGCGACTCCTCGGTGCTGACGCTTGACCTTAACGCGCAATATGTTTACTTTTACGAAGCACTGCGTGAGTTCGTTTACGGTGACGCTTCGCTCCTCTATTCGTTCTCGCGCTCTCTTGGCGGCGAGTTTATGGGTATATACGCATACTACGTTGCGAGTCCGCTTTCGTATATAGTTGCAATATTTCCCAAATCAATGATGCTTTTCGCTCTGCTCACGATAATCGTTGTAAAAATAGGGCTTTGCGGACTTTCATTCGGCTTTTATCTTCACAAGCAAACAAAACGTATAGATCAAGGCAAAATAGTTCTTTTCTCGATTATGTACGCCCTAAGCGCCTATGCGATAACTTACCAGAATAATATAATGTGGCTTGACGGGCTTTTTCTGCTTCCCATTCTCACATATTCAATAGAAAGATTGATAAAGGATGGACGCTATAAGCTCTATGTTGCAACGCTTGCACTGATGATGATGAGCCATTATTACATTGGCTATATGCTTTGTTGGTATACATTATTCTGCTTCTTCTTCACGTACTTTAAGGAGAGCGACAGAAGGCTTATTAATCCCAACGGAAGCAAGCTTCATTTTGTAAAATCGCTCGTAAGGATTGGTTCATCCACGCTTTTGGGTATTGGAATTGCCGCATTTGTTATTGGCGCAGCTTATTATTCACTTCAGTTTGGTAAGAGTGAATTTTCAGAGCCAAGCTGGGATATAGTTGCAAGATTTGATCTCTTTGATCTTTTCCCTAAGCTTCTTCCCGGCTCTTATGATACGGTCATGCACGAGGGCCTTCCCCTTCTCTATAGCGGTGTGCTTACTCTATTGGTGCTACCCATCTACTTTATGGCAAAGCACGTTCCGGGGCGCGAAAAGATTTTCTACGGTGCATTCACAATCCTTTACGTATTGATAATGGTCATAAATCCCACCGACCTTATTATGCACGGCTTTCAGGAGCCAAACTGTCTTAATTACAGATACAGCTTCATCGTAATATTCCTTTTGCTTATTATGGCTTATAAGGGATTTTGCGAGATTGAGGAGCACTCGGCTAAAAGTATTTTTGCAACAGGCTCGGTCATCCTCATTCTTCTCGCTCTTGCGCAGAAAATGGAATTTCCCAATTTCGTTCTTACAGATACCGAAGAATATAAATACGGATTTATTGCAGGCAAATTGCCACTCTTCTGGGTTGTAATATTCACAATCATCGCAGTTTTTGCGGTCGGTGCAGCAGTTTGCCATTATATCAAGTCATATGATAAAAAAGCCGCCGGTCAAATTCTTCTTTGCGTGGTTTGCCTTGAGCTTTTTGCAAACTCGCTCGTGCTTATATGCTCACTCGGCTATGACGTTGGCTTCTCGTCCTATTCGTCATACGCAGATTACTTTAAACAGCTAACCCCCATAGTTGAAGCAGTGCAAGAAAAGGATAAGACCTTCTATCGCTCAGAAAAAACGACTCACCGTTGCACTAACGACAATATGGCACTCAATATAAAAGGACTCTCCAACTCTACCTCAACGCTTAATCAAAAGGTCATTGATCTTCTTGAATATCTCGGATTTTATGCTGATGCGCATTGGACACAATATCTCGGCTCTACCGTTGTAACAGATTCACTTTTCGGTATTAAGTACATCTATTCCAACACTGAAAATGAACACAATAAAGAATCCCTCACACAAAACGAATTTATGGACAAGTTCTATGAGCTTTATGCCGAGGACGAATATTATTACGCGTACAAAAATCCCTATGCTCTTGGGCTTGCCTTTGGAGTTGACAAAGCTCTTGCCGACCTTGAGCTCTCACTCGAATATGATTACAGCACGAAGGAAGGATATAAAAACCCCTTTGAAATCCAGAACCTTTTGCTTAACGCCATTCTCGGCAATACCGAGGACGAGCAAGTTGAGTTTTTTACAAGTATTCCGCTTTCAAAAAGCACCAATATTACAGGAACAACCGGTACTGTTGGCGCAGGTATAGAATACTCCGCCAGCACTACCAATATTGATGAAAACTTTGTTGAATTTAAATTCACAGTAAAAGAGTCAGGTCCGCTTTATTTATTCCTTCCCACAGGTTATGAAAGATCCTTCACACTTTTTGTGAATGATGAGCATTACGTTTCAAACAGTATCTATTCAAGGATCATCTCTCTCGGCTACAGAGAATCAGGCGAAGAAATGGTGCTCAAGTTCCGTATGGATGACAATAAGCTCTATTTCTACAAGGATACCAATTATCTCTACACACTTAATATGGATGCGTTTGAAGATGCCTTTGCAGAGATTTCACAAACAACTCTTGTTACTAAGGAAAATTCCACTGACGATCACATTTTCGGTACGATGACCACACACGAAAACGACAAAACTGTAATGACTACCATTCCCTACGATGCGGGCTGGAAGGTCTACGTTGACGGCAAGCAGGTAGAAACCTATAAGGTCGTTGGCGATGCTCTTATGGCATTCGATATTGAAAATGCGGGCGAGCACGAGATCGAATTCAAATATATGCCCGATATCTACGTTATAACAGGCATTATTTCTGCCGTTTCGGTTGCGATATTCGTTGCATTGATAGTTATTGACTGTAGAAAAAAGAAAAAAACTACCGCCGCGGTAGTTATAGAATCAAAAGAAGAAACAGAAGGAGAAAACTGATGTTTTATTATATCGAGGGCAAGCTTGCCCACCTTGATTATGGCTTTGCCGTGATCGACGCTCACGGCGTTGGCTATAAGCTCACCATAACACAAACGACCTATGAGTCAATGCCGCCGCGCCTCTCGGTCGCAGAGGTACCCACGGTACGTCTTTATACCTATATGGCAGTTCGTGAGGATGGCGTTGAGCTTTTCGGGTTTTCAAGCGAGTCGGAGCTTGACGCGTTTAAGCTCCTTATAACCGTTTCGGGCGTTGGACCTAAAGCGGCGATCGCCATTCTTTCGGTCTTCTCCCCCGAAAAGCTTGCAATCACGATTATGAACGAGGACACAAAGTCTATCTCAAAGGCAAACGGAATTGGCGCAAAGACCGCTGCACGTATTATTCTTGAATTAAAGGACAAAATTTCCAAGAGCTTTGCAGAGACTCCCGTTTCCGTTGGCTCAAGTGCCGGTGCGGTAGCGCAAGCATCGATTGCAGGTAGTTCAAAGCTCAGCGACGCGCAAAGCGCACTCCTTGTTCTTGGCTATACCAAGGCAGAAATTCTTGCCGCGCTCAGAAACGTTGATATTTCAAACAAAGAAACCGACGATATTATTCGTCTTGCACTTAAAAATCTCAGTAGATAAGGAGG
>CAZLIB010000005.1:0-20805 GCA_964559465.1 uncultured Lachnospiraceae bacterium | reverse complement strand
CCAAGAAAATTATGAATACACCGTATATTTTGAGGGCGATAAGATTATCGGTATCGGGGCTTGCTTCGCTTCTCTCCCATTTCGAAACTGCCTGGCGCGACACGCCAAGCTTTTCTGCAAGCTCCTCTTGTGAGAGGTTATGCTTTTTTCTTAATTCAAGTAATCTGTTAGCTGTTTCGATAGTCATTTTTGGGGGATTCCTTTCGTATTGGGTTTATGGCTAAATAGTATCAAAAAAATCAAATTTTGACCATACATTTTAGTTTTCAAATTCAAAAATCCGTGCAACTTTAGGTTGCATTTCTTATTATATCGCGTTTTTTGAGCTTTTCAAGTCAAAAATAAAAAATAGACTGCCGAAGCAGTCTATTTTTTAGTGTTAAGTTGTAATTAGATTCTTTCCTTAACCTTGGATGCTTTACCCACTCTATCACGAAGATAGTAGAGCTTAGCACGTCTAACCTTACCGTGTCTGACAACGTCAACCTTTTCAACGTTGGGGGAGTGAATGGGGAATGTCTTTTCAACACCAACACCATATGCTACTCTTCTTACGGTAAATGTTTCGGAGATACCGCCGCCGTGTTTAGCGATAACTGTACCCTCGAAAAGCTGAACTCTCTCACGTGTTCCCTCTTTGATCTTGTTGTGAACACGGATTGTGTCACCGACCTTAACGTCGGGGAGTTCCTTCTTAAGCTGCTCATTTGTAAAAGCCTTGATCAAATCCATTTGTTTGGCCCTCCTTAATAATCGGAATATTCATGCAGAGCGTCGCAGCGGACTATTCCCTTTAATCTATGTGCATACACATACATCGTGTATTATAGCACAACTTTTTGCAAATTGCAAGTGTTTTTTTAATTTTTTATGAATTTTTTTAATACCTTTTTCAGCGCGGAAATAATTGACGAAGCATTGATTGCACAAAGCGCTGCAACCATCACAATCTGCACCAAAATATTATACGGAAGCGACAAAACCATAAACACCGTCTGCACAAGAACTATCGCAGTATTAAGCGCGAGCTTGCTTACCTTCAAGTCAAATGGCATAAATGATCTGGAATGTATCGCGCGGAAAACGAACACGGCAAAATAGCTTATCGCAGTTGCGATTCCTGCTCCCTGCGCGCCCATTGAGGGAATCATCGCAAAGTTAAGGATAATATTTAGAATAGCACCAAATACCGCGGAAACAAACGACATAGCAGTCTTTTTTTTGACTGTATATATCGTGCCGATAAAGGTAACAAGTGAAGAAAATACCGTTGCGATAAGAAGCACGGGAATAAACGTCCAAGCGCCGAAATATGAGTCGTCAAGAAGTATCCTTGTGCCGAGCCGACAGAACGGGATCAGCAGCGAGCAGCCAAGGAACAGTATTGCCTGATATCTTTCAAAGACCGCAGAGAAAAAGTTGCTTACCTCTTCCCTGTCCTTAGATTCGGAAATAGCTGAAATCTGCCAAGCTTCATTGAAAACACCTGCAACGAGCGCAATAATGGTAGGTATCTTATAAGCCGCGGAATATATACCGTTTTCACCACTACCCCAAAAATACGTTACCATAAACCTATCAGAAACGTTGGTTACCCACCAGATGACCGTTGTTGGCATCATAGGCAAGCTGTATTTGAGCATTTCAATAATTTTCGGCTTCGACACCGATTTAAAGGAAAAGTCACGGTAAAGCTTTGCATAAACGATAAGGAACGCAGTTCCAACCGCATCTGCTACCGCAACTGAAAGCACGTAGCCTGTAACTCCCAGATTCATTGGAATAAGGAACAAGAGGTTAAAGGCGATCGTCAGCGCAGTGCCCAGAATTCCTTGAAAGGCATAGAGCTTCATGTGTCCTTTTGCCCTGATATATTCCTTGCAAAGAGTATGGAAATTGGAGCTCACAACGTAAAAGGTAAGCAACCACGCATAATCCTCAAAATACGGAACAAAGGAAATGAGAGGCGACAGAACAAGGAATATTGCGCTTGAAGCAAGAAGAACGCTTACGCCCGATGAAAATACGACCTTGTTGTTTTCTTCCTCGTCTGCGGCAAAGCGGAAAACGCCGTGCGTGATCCCTATACAGCAAAACGGAATGAGCAGGTTTGCGGCGTTGGTGATAAGGTCCGCCGTGCCGTACTGTTCCTTGGACAAAATCGCCGTGTAAAGAGGCATTAAAAAATAGACAAGCAGCTTTGATGCAAACGTGCCTATCGACAAAATCAGCGTGTTCGATAATAGCTTTTTGTACTTGTCCATCAGTTCAACCTCCTTTGGAATATTAACTTTATTATTATAACACAAGCAAGTTGCTTAGTCAATGGATTGGGAAAATTTTGTGAAAGAAAAAGGAGCGCCCGAGGGCGCTCCTTGTAGGTTATTGTCTGATTTTATTTGTATGTAACAGTGCCGTCTTTTGCTATCTGACCGTCGGTGCAGTAGATGGTGTAATCAGGAGTAGTTACATTCAAATCAGTACCTTTTTCAATCGCATTCCATTGATCAACAGTTCCTTCAAAAGTAATACTTGTGAGCGAGTCACAATAAGAGAATGCACTCGCACCAATATACTTTAATGGGATGTTTTTATTCTTCAATTTCCCATTCGCAAATTATTCCGGTATTAGTGTTGTCCTGACCTCCGTGGATCGTATCATTCCAACTACCCCAAGTTTGTAAGTAATACTCTACGCCATTACTGTTATTCGGTTCCCCTGGTGCCCAATCGGAATAAACAAATTCTTCGCCTGTAATCCAAGTCCAAGCATCATCTTCTTTAATTCCGCCAAGCCAATATTCTGTAAATGAACTTATATTTCTTAAAGAATTAATAAAATCATTTTCTTCTTGGCTTGTTATTGTTGCCAAATGTCCACCAAGATTTTCGCAATATGTCTTGGCTTCAGTCCAAGTGGTATCAATATCAATAACCATATAGAAATGACCGTTAAACTCAAACGCTCCACATAAAGAGCATTTATTTATTTCGGTCCCCTCAACGAGAGCAAAATCGTGCTTGATTTTGTTAATTACTTGTGTTTCCTCATACTCGCATTTTGTGCAAGAAATCTTCTGCTCACCCTCATAAAAACAATCAGCATTTTTAATAATCTCAGGATCTCCATAGGTGTGAGATGCGGGAACCACTTCTTGTGCAACGATGACATCATCACATATAGAGCAGTGCTTACCTTCTGTAAGACCTGTATTCGAACAAGTAGCTTCAACCGCTTCATCAATCACTTCAACATGAACGTGAACCGGATCATCAACAGATGAAGAATCACAGCCTTTAAAACTGCATGAAACAAATGTAAGCATGCAAACAAGTATTAGCACAAGCAATATTTGCTTAATTATTACTAATTTTTTCATAATATTACCCTTTCACATAAGCCCGTCGGCGAATTACGCGCATATTGTAACATAATATGAAAGTATTGTCAAGTATCTATCACCAGATTGCCCACCAGATTGCTTACGTATACGTTCAATGAAAGCTGAAAACTCTCCTTCATCGTGAGACGACAAATAGGGCTTGCGGCACAGAAAGTGTCGTTGTAAGCAAAAACCCACCGCCGAAGCGGTGGGTAGATTAAGCATTATTTATAAATTATCGGATTGATAAGCCCGTATGTTCCGTCTTTTCTTGTATAGATAACAGCGATGCTATCGGTCGCGTCGTTAAGAAAAACGAAGAACTGATGACCAAGTAAATTCATCTGCATAATTGCTTCCTCAACGGACATTGGGAAAAGCTCGAACTCCTTGGTTCTGACGATGAACTCGGGATCCTCGTCAAGAACCTCGTCAAAATCAGGAAAGGTGAATTCGCCCTCTTTAAATCTTTTTTCGAGCCTTGTTCTGTTCTTTCTGATCTGGCGGTCGATAATCTCTACGCAGCGATCCATAGCGTTCTGGAAGCTGGTATCCTCAACCTCAGCACGAAAGATAGTGTTAGCACCGCGAATCGTGATTTCAACGCTGTCACGCTCACGCTTACAACTGAATGTTACTGTTGCGGAGGCCTCCGAACCAAAATATTTGTCCAGCTTTGCAAGCTTCTTTTCAGCCATTTCTTTGGTTGAATCCCAAACATTCATCTGTCTGCCAACAATAGTAATCTTCATAGTATCATTCCTTTCGAGTTTTATTTAATCGAAAAGGTTTCCCTTTTCTGATTTTATTATAGCACACTTTCCTTAATTTGTAAATAGTTTATATAAAAAATATCGACTTTTCATTTATTTTGTGAAATATGCACAATGAAAAATCGACATTTTTAAATATTATGCGGTTTAATAGTGGTCTTTTACTGCAACGTAGCTCTTGATTCCCTCAAGATGATCGTCGTGACCGTATTCGACAACGTTATACTTGCCGTTTTCGTATTCGATATGGCAAACCGCTGCGTTTGAAACCCAATCATACTGCTGCAAATTTTCAAGCGTATCGTCGTGCCAAAGGCAATTCATTACTCTTATCACAGTTGCGTGAGTACCGATAAGGACCGTCTTTCCGTCATTCTCTGCAAGTATCTCATTCATGGTGTTTTTTATTCTTTCAAACACTTCGGCTATACTCTCTCCGCCATCGGGATGCGCGTTGCCGATATCGTTTTGAAATGTCCAATACGTTTGAGGGAATTTCAGGGGAAGCTCGGTAAAGCCGGTCTTTTCCCACTCACCCGCATATATCTCGCGGAGCCCCGTCTTTTTGTGGATCTCAAGTCCCAATCGCTCGGCTGTTGGAAGCACCGTATTATATGCGCGGCAAAGATCGCTCGAATACACCTCGTCTATGTGAAACTGCTTTAAATATTCGGTAAGGCGCTCTACCTGCTGCTCGCCAAGGGTCGAGAGTCCCCAATCGGTCTGACCGATAAATATTCTTTCAAAATTGCCTTTACTATTACCGTGTCTTGCTATAATTAATTTAACCATTTCTCTTTCCTTTCGGGTTTTCTGAGTTTATTATACTACATTTTTCACATTTATTCAATAATTTTGACAACAAAATTTGATTTTTATATTGTAATTTCTTCATTTTTTTATTATAATATAGTTTAACAACGATTCTGAAAGGATTTAGATCCATGAAACACGGCTTTTTAAAGGTAGCTTGCGCGACTCCCAAAATCAAGGTTGCCGACTGCACCTATAACGTAAATGAAATAATTGGAATTGCCAAGGATGCGAATGTTAAAGGAGTGAAGGTTCTTGTTTTCCCCGAGCTTTGCATTACCTCATACACTTGCGGCGATATGTTCTTCTCAAACGTTTTGCTTGACGGCGCTCATAGGGCGCTTGAACAGTATATTGAAGACACCAAGGATTTTGACATGCTTAGCATCGTGGGGCTTCCCATTTTCCACGAGAGCAAAATATACAACTGCGCAGCGGTAGTTAAAAGCGGTGAGCTTCTTGGCGTTGTTGCCAAGAGCAACCTTCCCACCTACGGTGAGTTTTACGAGGGCAGATATTTCGTTCCCTGTCCAAATGAAAATATGACGTATTACTTCAACGGAAAAGAGGTTCCATTTGGAAGAAACATCCTTTTCTCTTGCGTGAATATGCCCCTGCTTAAGCTTGGAATTGAGATATGCGAGGACATTTGGGTAAATACTCCCCCTTCAAATATGCTCTCTACCGCAGGTGCGACCTTGCTTGCAAATCTTTCTGCTTCTAACGAGGTGGTTGCGAAGGACGAGTACCGCAGAATCCTCGTTTCCAGCCAATCGGCAAAAACAGTTGCGGCATATATTTATGCAAATTGCGGCGAGGGCGAATCCACCACCGACGTTGTATATTCGGGACATAGCATTATTGCCGAAAATGGCACTGTTATTTCCGAGAGAGTTCCCTTTGATTACTCATGTGAAAAGTTCATTACTGCAGAGGTGGATCTTGAAAAGATCTCGCTTGAGCGACGCAGAAGAAATACGGTTACAACTAATTCCGATAACAATATAGTTTCGGTTCCCTTTAGCTTCGAGATCAAGGAAACAGAGATAACACGCTTTATCGATCCCCATCCGTTTATCGCAAACGATAAGGACGAGCTTGAAAGAAATATAAGATCTGTAATATCTATACAGGCATACGGTCTTAAGCAACGCATTGAGGCTGCAGGCATTCAAAAATGCGTCATCGGCGTTTCGGGCGGTCTTGATTCTGCTTTAGCTTTGCTTTCAACCGTTCACGCATTTAATCTTATGCACAAGAGTACAAAGGATATTATTTCGATCACTATGCCCTGCTTTGCTACGAGCGAGCGCACGAAAAATAATGCTCGCGTTCTTTCGGAGGAGCTTGGCGTTGATTTCAGATGCATTGACATAAAGGAAGCTGTTGCTATCCATTTGAAAAATATAGGTCACGACATAAACATTCACGATTCCGTTTATGAAAATACACAGGCAAGAGAGCGCACACAGGTGCTTATGGATATCGCAAACGGCGAGAATGCTCTTGTTATCGGAACGGGTGATCTCTCAGAGCTTGCGCTTGGATTTACCACGTTCAACGGAGATCAAATGTCAATGTATGCCTTGAATTCAGGTATTCCAAAAACACTTATTCCTCACATACTTGCTTATTATGCAAACAGCTATAAATACAACTCAGCGCTTTCAAGCGTGATCAACGACATAATAAGCACCCCCATAAGCCCTGAGCTTATTCCGTCTCAAAACGGTGAAATTTCACAAATCACCGAGGACATTGTTGGTCCTTATGAATTGCACGACTTCTTCCTTTACAATATGCTAAATTATCACTACTCTCCTGAAAAGCTTTTCAGAGTTGCTCAGATAGCTTTTGCAGGTAAATATGATAATGAAACTATTGTTAGTTGTCTCCATGTGTTTATCAAGCGATTCTTTAGTCAACAGTTTAAGCGTTCCAGTATGCCAGACGGACCTAAGGTGTTTGGCGTTTCTCTCTCACCCAGAGGCGATCTCAAAATGCCCAGCGATGTTTCTGCAAATGCGTGGTTAAACCGTATTAATAATATTAAATATTAATATTGACAAAAAAAGAACCGAGAAATTTCTCGGTTCTTTTTTAATCTAAGATTATTTGAGAGTAATACCAAACAAATCAGCAAGATCTTTATAAGAATCTGTATTTTCGGGGTTTTCTTCTGCTTTCTGGTTAAAAATCTCTTCAAGCTTCGCTTTAGTCTCTTCATCCATAGTAGAAGTTGATTCTTGAATAGCATTCTTAGTCTCTTCATCCTTTGTGATGGTATTAGTAACTGTATTAAGACAAACTGAAGAATCCAAAATATCTTCTACAGATTTGGTAATTACTTCTTCATCAATAGGAGCATCAGAATTTGTCGTGGTATTAACAACATTCATCAATCCATCAAGAGCAGCTGATTCTTTTTTAGCAAATTCCTCGCCCATAGCATCAATTTCCTCTTGGGTCTTGTTTTCTGCAGCTGCTTGGTTCTTAATATTTTCAATTTCCGTATAAAGATTGTCCACGTAATCACTTACAAAATCGGTAGCAATCGTAGTATCTGCTGAAGATTCTCCACCCTCAGAGTCTTCCCCTCCGTTACCGGTTGAACCGCCGCCTATATTGAGATTACCATTAATAGCATTGGTAAGAACTTGCTTATTAACCTCGGCAAAGGTTGGATTATATGTGTCAAACATATCCTTGAAGCTCTGCTCAGTATTAGTTGTTTCTTCAGGAACAGAAGGTGTTGATTCTGTTCCAACATCACCGTCATCGGGAGTTGTATCTCCGGCGTCATCGGGGGGCACACCATCGGGAGTTGTATCTCCGGCGTCATCGGGAACCTCGGGGGATTCGGGCTTTTCATCCTCGGAAGGGTTATCGACCTCTGATCTTTCCACGATAAGAGGAGCTTCCATGGCTTCTTTAAAATCCCCTATCATCGTGTCCACATCGGTTTTCTGAACTGTCTGATAGCCGCCAAATGCCAAAATAACACAGCAAAGAACAAGCGAAATAATATCAATTAAAAATTTAAACATTCTTCTTTACCTCCTTCATTATTTAGACATAGAGCCCAAAGCCATCTTGAGCAATGCAGCTAAGCTCGTCATATATTCCTCATATGTATGGTCCGTATTCGCAATTTCCGCATTGATGGAATCAGCCATTTCTTCAGTAATTATGCCACCGAACATCTCATTGGTTACTATGGCCTTGAACAATATGGGAGCAAGCTCGGGAACACACTTTGTTTCTGTCATAAGGTCTAAAAGCTTACCAAGCGTAACGAATTGGTCAAGCAACGCCAAAGAATCAGTTTCACCGCCCTCGGAATTACCCATAGCATCCATAATATCGAAAAGTCCAAAAACAATAGCCATAAGTTTTTCGCTATCTGCTTTTTTGATAGAATCATCCGTCCAATTTTCAAAAGCAAAGGAATCCTTCATTTCAACTACGGTTTCTTCGGGAAGATTAAGCATTGGAACGACCATTTCAATGCCCATCGTAAATACGTTTTCCATCAAGGGTGGATAAACGGAAAGACCTGACATGCTAACAAGCAACTCACCCAGCATTTCCTTATCCGTGAGGAGTTTCTCAATATTTATATCGCCACTCAAAGCATCTGTAAAAATACCATTTTGAATTGCTACTACAGCAGTATCGGAAATAGCACCGATATCGCTCTTGATAACCGATTTGTCAACTGTCTTATAGTGATTCACAAGTTCGGCTAAAATACTGCTCGCAATATCGCCATCTGCAGGTTCCTTGACTTCCATCTTATCCACATACGCAACAAGCACGTCAGCAAGAATATCAACAATTATGGGGTCAGATACAAGCGATCCAATATCATTGGCAAGATTTTTCTGTTCAGATTTACCGGAAGTGATTTCCGCAGCTGCGCTCACACCATGTGTCAGTAGTCTTTTTATTGAATCGTCAACATAAACTACCTGTCCATCATCAAAAACCATTTTGCCGCCTGCTCTTACGGTACTGTTCATAAGATCTATCAATGCCATACTGTCGTAAAGCTGAACAACAAAGCTCGTTTCATAAGGTGTAACGATGTGCTCGTCAACGACGTTAATAACCTGGTATACCTTAGTGTCATCAGCGTCGGTATTTCTAATTCCGTCAGTTACAGCTGACAATACACTCATACCATAGAACATAGGCATCAAGGTAACTGCAAGAATGAGGAAGCCGCTTACTGCGCCGCAAGCAAGGGACATAGTCTTTCTTTCATAGCTTTCCTTGTAATATCCGGATTTCTTTTTATTTTTCTTTTCATTTTTAACTCGCTCCTCGATCATATCCTCAATGGTATCTTCGTCGGGAGCTTCATATTCTTCAAGAAATGTTTCCATAGCGGTGTCATTATCCTTGAGAGCAACCGCAAGAGCATCTTGAAGTTTTTCCTCATTCTCACGAATAAGCTGTTTCACTGCGGCTTTTTCCACTTTAATTTGCGCCTTAAGCTCGTTCTTTTCTTTTTTAATCTTTCTGTTGTTTATGAACTTAAGCAAAAGATTTACATGAATTGAGCGCAAAAGGAAAAGCAATACTGAAAATACAGTTATGAATAAGACGGGGCTAAGAACCGTGCTGCAGAATGCGGTCAAAAATTTTATAACACCATCCATACTCTCAATGGGTATGGGAAGCCGAGATGCAAGCATTGGCATAACATAGTCCAAAAGCAAGCCGGTAGCCTTTTCGGCAAGCATTTGAAAAAGACCGCAAACCTGAATTATAAATGTAATTAAAAATGCAACCGGTACGCAGATCAATCTCAATACGTTTTTAAGCATTGGTCTGGTGATTGCTTTGGCAATTTCCGAAATCAAAGACACAGCTAAAATTGCCAACAATATCCATTGAAAATTCATACGAACCTCCGTAATAAATTTGGTATTCTAAGTCAATTTTACCACAATACGAATCAAATTGCAAGGGTAAATTTATATTTTATTATATTATTTACTATTTTTTAAGCATCAATGCTCCTTACACGCTTCTTGATAACACTTATCTCCTTCATCATTTTCAAGGCATCGCGAAGAACATTCACCTTGGACTCTCTGTGATTTACGATTTTAGCGGGTAGTTCGTATATTTGAAGCTTCATTTTTTGAGCGATCAAAATAACCTCAAGATCAAAAGCAAAGTTATTTGTCTGACAAAAAGAGAAAATCTTTCTGCCCTTTTTTCCGTCAAATGCCTTAAATCCACATTGTGCATCGGATATTTTTATTCCGCCGAAAAGATTTAAAAGCTTGATATAGGTTTTTGACGCAAGCTTTCTTATAGGGGTATAACCCTCATAGCCCTCCTTATGCTTGGCGCGGGAAGCCACCAGCATATCGTAGTTTTTTTGCTCTAAAATGCTGACCGCATCAAAAATAACATCAACGCCATATGCAAGGTCGGCATCGGTGAAAATTACAATATCACCATTTGAAGCAAGCACACCGTGTCGAACAGCACATCCCTTACCTCGGTTTTGCTTATACCCAACCACGCTTACGCAAGGGAGAGCAAGACCTTTCACTATATCCGCAGAACCATCATTACTTCCGTCGTCGGTAAAAATAATCTCAAAATCCTGAGCAAAGTGTTCCGTCATATACGTATGCAACGTTTTAGCAGTATCAGCAATTATTGAGCTTTCGTTATACATTGGAACGCAGAGCGAAACTCTCATTAAGCACCCTCCTTTCTGTAAACAAAAATATCCACCTCAACCTCTGTTTCAAGCGAATCAAGATTCATAAGCTTTTGCATATCACGCTCGCTTGTACGATAACTATAAGGCGTCATTGAAAATAAATTTCTTATCGAATTTGCATCATTCAGCTTTATGGTATAAGAAAGTGTATGCATTTCCTCAAGAACCATTTTCTTTGGCATATCGGCACGCGGTTCGTTGGTATAGACCTCGTCGTAGATCGCTCTTTTCAGTCCAAGCAGATGGTTCTTTCCAGCAGTAACGACGATGAGCTTGCCGCCTTCATTAAGAGCTCTTGAAAATTCAACTTCTGCACAGGGGGCAAAAATGTTGGTGATCACATCGGCGCCTCCATCGCACACCGGCAAATTATATATTCCGCCCACAAAAAAATGTGCATTCTTAATTTCTTGCCTTTTCGCACTTTTTGAAGCAGAAATTATCGCTTCCTTGGAAAGATCAAATCCGTATACGTCGGCGCCTGTTTTGATTGCCATTTTGTTTGTATAATAGCCCTCTCCACAGCCAGCATCAATAACATAAATTTCATCAGAAAGTGCACCTATGATCTCACAAATCTTATCGGCGATCGGTTGATAATAACCCATATTCAAAAACTCAGTTCTTGATCTAACTGCTCGCTTATCATCACCACCCGTTGCCTTACCCGGGCAAAGATTTACATGACCCGATGCAGATATATCAAAGCAATGTCTTTTTATACCCTTGCAAAAGTAGCTTTTTTCGTCGCGATAGAGCTTGCTTCTGCACACGGGACATATCAGAAAGTCGTTTGGGTTCATAAGTTCTCCATACTCACATAAAATAATTAAATTTCATTTTATACCAAAAATATGAATTTATTTTGAACAAATAAAATAAAAATTATTTTATTTGTTCAAAATTAATATTTTTTTATATAATAAAAAAATATTAAAAAATTTGTCAAATTATATTGAGAAAATTTATTTTTTAGTTTATAATAAATATATGAGATTACATCTATGGGGGACATTATGTTTGTTTTTATAAAAGATCAACTGAAAAAATATAATATCGATCTTGTTTCTTGTATATCGCTTGATGAGTGCGTAATAAAACGCCCCTATCTGCTTGAGAAAAACGGAATAGAAAACGGTTCTGTAATCATATTTGCTGTTCCCTATCTTACTGAGATTGGAAAGGGTGAGAGAAATGTGTCGTCCTATGCGGTAAGCAAGGATTATCATTTGTTCTTTAACTCTCTTTTTGAAGATCTTATCGTCACGCTTAAAAGTAAATATCCCGAAAGCATTTTCCTCGGTTTTACCGATCACTCCCCTATTGACGAGATAGCAGCCGCCGCTAAAGCAGGGCTTGGCATTATAGGTTGCAATCATCTGCTTATCACAGAAAAGTATTCGTCATACATATTCATCGGAGAGATAGTAACCGACGCTTCACTCCCATCTCTTTCCACGGTGGAAGAACACTGCCTTGATTGCGGAAGATGCGTGCAGGAATGTCCTGTAAGAATGAGAAATGGCGAATGTCTTTCAGCAATCACACAAAAGAAGGGCGAGCTTAATAAGGGTGAAAAGGCACTCATCAAGCAAAGCGGCTGCGCGTGGGGCTGCGATATCTGCCAAGAGATATGTCCACTGACACAAAAAGCAATAAAAAGCGGAACTATATATACAAACATTGATTTTTTCAAAAACGATCTTACCCCGATTCTCACAAGTGAGTTACTTGAGGGCATGAGCGATAAAGATTTTAAAGATCGGGCTTACTCATGGAGAGGCAAGGAAGTAATCGAACGTAATCTGAAAATTCTTGAAGGAAAGGAGAGATGATATGGTACATTTCATTTACGGCCCTGCGGGCTCAGGCAAAACGAGCACACTTTTAAAATATCTTGAAAGCGACGTAAAGCAAGGCAAAAATGCATTTTTCATCGTTCCCGAGCAGGAAACTGTCGCGGTCGAGCGAGCAGTGATTTCTCTCCTGCCCACAAGCGCACAGCTGAACGTTGAGGTTTTGAACTTCTCACGGCTTTGTAACAGAATCTTCAGAACCTATGGCGGACTTTCATACAATTTTGCTACCAAGCCCATCAAATCGCTTGTTATGTGGAACACTCTGCGCGAGCTATCCCCAATGCTTGAGGAATACTCCGCAGGCGACGTAGCGGACTTTTCACTGACTAAAAAAATGCTATCTGCAACGCAGGAGCTTAAGGCATATTGTATTTCACCCGAAAAGTTGGACAGAACCTGCTCAAAAATCGAAGAAGGTTCTCCTCTTTACGGCAAATTGCGCGATATATCGCTTATTTATTCTGCTTACACCAATCAGCTTGACGAGTATTTTTCGGACAATCACGATGACATAACGAAAGCGCTTGAGATATTAAAAAACAATAATTTCTTTGAAGGTGCAAATGTTTATCTTGATTCGTTTGCGGGATTTACAAAACAGGAATTTCAATTTATTGCGCGAATGGGCGAGCTTTGCGACGAGCTTTATATCGCTCTTCCCCTACCCACTCCCAATGATGCTTCCATCCACCTTGAAAGCTTGCGTCAAACAGCACTGCACTTAAAAAAACATCTTGATCAGAGAGATTATGACGAAACATTTTTAACAGAGATACATAGAACGAGGTCAGAAGCGCTCAAGCATCTTCAAAGCAACATCTGGAATTTTGAAGCATCCGCTTTTGGCGGCGATCAAGATGGGGCACTTGTCTGCTTTGACTGTGAAACACCATATTCCGAATCCGAGATAGTAGCAAGCGAGATCTGCCGAGCAATACAAAACGGCGCGCGCTACAGTGATATTGCTATCATTCTGCGCGACACGCAAAAATATCGCGGAATACTTGACACGGTGCTTGAAAAGTATAATATCCCCTACTATATGAGCGAAAAGACCGATCTGATGGAAAAGTCACTTTCAAAATTCATTTTCAGCGCCTTGAAGATCAAGGAAACGAATTGGAGGGGCACTAACGTTATAGCACACCTCAAATCCGGATTTTCGGATGTAGATCCATTTGACGCTGATATCTTTGAGGACTACGTTTCGACTTGGAATATCAACGGCAGCAAGTTTCTTGGTGAAAGATGGACGATGAATCCCGACGGTTACTCATCAAGAATGACCGAGCGCGGTGAGAGGATCTTAAGCACTGCCAATGCAGTAAAAGAAAAGCTCGTCCCATCGCTTTCACTCTACTTTGCGCGCCTTGATGCGTCTGCGAACGTTAAGGAGATGTGCCAGGCAACGGTTGAATTTTTAAAGGACTCAAGAATAACCGAAAAGGTCAGAGAAAGCTGCTCTCGCAACCTTTCCGCAGGAAATAAAAAAGCCGCAGATGAGGATATGAAGCTCTATTCCCTCATGCTCAACATTTTTTATGACCTTTCAAATACCTTTGGTGATAAAGAATTCACGTTTGACGAGTTTTCTGCCGCACTTTTGCTTATGTTCTCTGAAAGCGATATCGGAACTATCCCCACCTCTGCAGATGAGGTGCTTATCGGCTCGGCATCTATGCTGAGAGCAGGAAAAATAAAAACTGCAATAGTTATGGGACTTAACGAGGGCGAATTCCCTGCATCTGTTAAGGACAACGGTATCTTCACAGACAGTGACAAAGAGCTGCTTGAAGCTCTTGACATCACTCTTTCTGCAGACACCAATACCAAGACAAGTGAGGAGCTGTTCTTCGTTTACCGCGCCTTGTCAGCCCCGACCGAAAAGCTTATACTGACCTCGTCCGCTCTCACGTCCGACGGCTCAAATCAAAGACGCTCGATCGTTATTGACAGAGTAAAAAAGCTTTTTCCAAATATTCCAAGCATCAAGGAAAGCTCCCTTTCTCCGCTTGATCGAGTTTGGAATTATGACGTTGCAAAAGAGGTATACCCTCAGATAAAGTATTATAAAAATTCCGACAAGATAAAGGCACTTATTTGCGAAGCAGACAATGGGAGTTCCTTCTCTCAACAACTTGATGTGCCACTTTCACAAAAGAGGTGCACAGTTTCACCGGAAATAGTTAAAGCACTTTTCGGTGAACGCCTTTCCCTTACACAATCACGCCTCGAAAAGTACGTTCTTTGCGGATTTGATTATTATTGCTCATACGTTTTGGGACTTCGTGAAAGCAAAAAAGCTGTCTTCCAGCTCAACGATATAGGCACCTTTATTCACTATATTCTTGAAATGTTTATGAAGGAGATAAGCATTGAAGGCACGCTCAATCTCACACTGACCGATGAAGAAATAGACAAAATTCTTAAAAAAACCGTTCAGAATTATCTTTTCGAGCTTCTGGGTGAGGATTATGCCATTTCAAACAGAACGAAGCATCTCTTTATCCGTCTTAACAAGCTCTCATTCATGATAGCTAAAAATCTTATAGATGAATTCAAATCGAGTGACTTTGTTCCCTCTTATTTCGAGCTTAAGGTCGGAATGGGAGATGATGGCATCAAGGCACTTGAATTTGAATTGAAGGACGGTAGTAAGGTTTCCCTTCGAGGTATCGCAGACCGAGTTGACACATATAAAAAGGACGGCAACGTTTACGTTCGTGTCGTTGACTACAAAACTGGCAGCAAGGAGTTCTCGTTTGACGACCTTAAGGAAGGTCTTAACACACAACTTCTTATCTATCTTTTCTCAATATGCCGCGCGCAGAGCGATGAAAAGAAGACAGAGCTTGGTTGCGAGGAAGGCGGAAGGATCATTCCTGCCGGTATTCAGTACCTCTCGTCAAATGCTCCCGTAGTTTCACTTGACAAGCTCTGCGAGGGCGACGAAATTGAAAAGCTCATTCAAAACGAATTTTCAAGAAGCGGTCTACTCACCGATGATGCTGATATTCTTCATGCCATAAATCACGATCTTGATCCAAGGATAGTTTCAAAAATAAAATCAAACGACGACGGAGCTTTTGTTGGCAAGAGCCTTGTAAGCTCTGAGGGATTTGATGAAATATACGATATGCTTTCAGAAACGATAATCCGCGTTGCTGAGAGCATGCGTGACGGTATAGCAGATGCTAATCCTCTGCACAAGGGCGAAAAAGCGCCCTGCCGTTATTGTAAAATGAAGGCAGTTTGCAGAGCATCGGTCTGCAAAGATAAGATTTAAGGAGGCGGAGCTGTGAGTAAAAATTGGACAGAAAAGCAAAAGAAAGCCATTGAGGTACGAGGCAAAACCTTGCTCGTTTCTGCCGCGGCGGGTTCGGGTAAAACCGCGACCTTGACTGAAAGAATTGTAAAAAGATTGACGGATGAAGCAAATCCTGCAAGCATTTCGCATATGCTTATAGTTACCTTTACACGACTTTCTGCCGCAGATCTTAAGCGCAAGATTTCAAACGCGATATCCGATGAGCTTGCCAAAAATCCGACGATTCAGTATCTTTCAAAGCAGCTCGTGCTTCTTGAAAGCGCAAGGATCTGCACCATCGACTCGTTTTATCTCGATATAGTTCGCTCCAATTTTCAACGACTTGGGCTTCCCTCTGATTTCCGTCTTGCCGATGATGGCGAAATGGCACTTCTTCGCAAAAGCGTGATGGACGAGATAATTGAAAATCACTATGAGGAAATCGCAGAAAATAACGACGGATTTCTCTCCTTCGTTGAAAATTTTGCAAGTGCAAAGCAAAGCGACACTCTCTCAGACGTTTTTCTTGCACTTCACAACAAGCTCTGCTCAAGGACCGAGGGCACGCGTGTCATTCTTGACCTTGCCAACGAGCTTAAAAAGCAATCAGAATATGACTTTTTTGAAAGTCGACAAGGAAAGATAATCCACTCCTATCTTCTCAAAGGAGCAATAAGCTATCACAAGGCACTTGCAAGGTGCTGTGACGTGATCGCAAGCGAGGAAAAGGCATCAAAGGCATATCTTGCCACATTTGCCTATGAAAAAGAATTCTTTGCAAATCTTGTTGAGATACTTGACAAAAATAAATACTCTCTTGCGCGTGAAAAGGTTCTTTCCTTCAACAAGCAACGCCTTGGTATTCTCAAAAAGGAATTTCAAAGCGACGAGATCGTATCCTGCAAGGCACTTCGCGAGGAGGAAACTGCATTTATCAAAAGCGTAAGCGAAAGATTTTTCTCGTTTGACGAGCAGGAGATAAAGAATACTATGCTCAAAACAAGCGACATACTGACTTCACTTTACAATATTTTAGGCGAGTTTGAACAAGCATCTCTCAAAGAAAAGATCAAACGAAAGGCATTTGACTTTGACGATATAAGACGATTCTCATATCAGCTCCTCACAAATGATGACGGCTCGGCAAGTGATATCGCGCTTGCATACAAAGAGCAGTTTGATGAGATATACATCGATGAATATCAGGACGTTGACGCGATGCAGGACAGAATATTCACACTCATCGCCAAGGAAAACAATCGCTTTATGGTTGGAGATATCAAGCAGAGCATCTACAGCTTCCGCGGTGCTGACACCGACGTTTTTGCGGGCTATAAAAAGACATTCCCCGCACTTGAAAGTTGCGAGGGTTCAAGCAACGCCTTGATATTTATGTCAAACAATTTCCGTTGTGACGAAAACATAATCAAATTCACTAACAAGGTATTTTCATTCCTGTTCGGAAATTGCGGTGAGAGTATTGAATATTCCCCAGAGGACGATCTGATATTCTCGAAGCTCGAGGAAGGAAGAACGCTCCCCTCACCAGAGGTAAATATCACCGTAATAACTGCAGACGAGCGAGCAAGGGAGGATGACGCGGACGATGATGATGAGGAGAAATCCGATATTAATCCCGAGGCACTTTGGATAGCGGGAGAGATAGCACGACTTATAAAACACGAGAAAAAGGCAGACGGCACGCCCATCGAGCCGCGAGATATAGCGATCCTTATGCGCGCGACGACACCCGCTTCGGATATTTCAAAAGCGCTTGAAATGAGAGGAATCCCCTGCTCTGACAACTCAAAATACGATCTTTTTGAAACGCCCGACGTACTTCTTACGTTGTCGCTTTTATCTGCTATAGATAATCCGCATCGGGATATTCCTCTTGCGGCGACCTTGTATTCGCCTATATTTGCTTATAATATGGACGAGCTTATAGAGATAAGAACAAACGCCGAGGCAAGGGCATCTCTTTTTGAAGCATTGCGTGACTATAGCGGAGAAAATGATTCGATCAAAGCCAAAAATGCTTACTTTATGGATAAGCTGACAAGCTACCGCACGTTTGCCGCTTCTCTTTCCATAGACAAGCTTTTAAATCACATATACCGTGATCTTTCAATGCTCTCGCTTGACGGAGCTAACAAGCAAAATCTGACGCGACTTTATGAAATGGCAAGGCGGTTTGAAGCAGGCTCATTCAAGGGACTTAACAACTTTATTTCTTACATAAACGAGCTTATTGAGAACAAAAAGGTTCCCTCCCTCACTTACGAGGATGCAGATACGAACGCCGTTCAGATGATAACGGCGCATAAATCAAAGGGACTTGAATTCCCCGTTTGCTTTATCTGCAATACGCAGAGCAATTTCAATCTTGAGGACGTCAAACCAAATCTTCTTTACCATTCGCACGCAGGAGTTGCGCTTAAGATCGCATATGAGGGCGGTATGGCGCGTCTTAACACTCCGCTTCGGGAGGCAGTTGCGCTTGAGATCACCAACGCGCAGATTGAGGAAGAGATGCGAATACTTTATGTTGCGCTAACTCGTGCAAGAGAGAGACTTTACGTAACTGCTCACACCCGTTCCCGACTTGAAAAACTAAATGAAGCAGCTACTTTAACACATAATTTTGCAAGCGGATTTAAAGTAGGCAGATGCAAGAATTGGCTATCTATGATACTTGCTTCTATTTACCCGCTCTCAGACGGTGACGGCTATACCTTTACCACGCTTGAAAAGGACGCGATAAGCCTTTCAGCCGAAGAAGGTGTAATCGAAATTGAGAGCGACAGATCGGTCAGCGCCATAAGCGACGGTCAGATCGATGAGCTTAAGAAAAAGCTTGATTTTACCTATTCACATGCACATCTCAACAAGCTCCCTGCAAAGCTTTCGGTTTCAAAGCTGACACCGACCGTGCTTGACGATATGGACGATGATGCCGCAACCCTTGAGAGCTTTGATGAGGCAAAGATTCTTGAAATTGAAGAATTTTTTAAGAGCAAGTCAAAGAAAACAGGTGCAGACAGGGGAACTGCTACTCACTTGTTTTTGCAGTTCTGCGATTTTGAAAATGCCGAGAAAAACGGAGTAGAAAGCGAGCTTAACCGTCTTATTGAAAAGAGATTTATCGCGCCCCAGGTTGCGGAGCTCATAAACATCAAGCAGATAGAAAAATTCTTTGAAAGTGAGCTTTACTCAACACTCAAAAATGCGAAAAAGACCTATCGTGAGCAGAGATTTAACATATTGCTCCCCGCTTCGCACTTCACACAAGATGCAGAGTTCAAGGAAGAAATTGAGAAAGAGGAAATTCTCGTTCAAGGTGTTATCGACCTGTTCTTTGAAGCGCAAAACGGTGATATAATCCTTTGCGATTATAAGACCGATTATCTCACTCCCGACGAGCTTCAAAATGAAGCGCTCGTTGTTGAAAAGATGAAGACACGCCACGGCAAACAGCTCGAATACTACGCTATGGCAATCGAGCGATTTGTCGACAAGCGACCTGATAAAATTCTTATCTACTCACTTCCCTTTGGAGAGGCAGTGGAAATCAAATTATAACAATGCCCCAAGATCCTTCGCTTACGCTCGAGGATGACAGCTGAAGCTGTCGGTCACAAAAGATATAAAAAGCACGGCAATGCCGTGCTTTTTTTATTTGTTTTTATGTAAATACATTATTCTAGTTAATTCTTTTGCTACATTTTCAACATCAGCCACATACTGATATTCAAATTTTTCAATACCCGTTTCTATAATCAGGATTCCCCACTTATATTGAATACTGCGTGACCTTGCCTTGTCATAGGAAACATCAACAAGATTTGAAGCAAACACTGTAAAATCATCTGGGTGTAGATATATTTGCCCTGTTGCTTCGTCAACCGAAACTATATCTTTAGGCATATTTTTATGTGATATAAAAGTGTATATACCAAAAACAGACACAATCAAAAGCAATAGTGCGGGAAATGGTTCGTTAGTTTCCAATAAACATAGAACAAACAAAATCGCACAAATAAGCCCTACAATGGCATAAAGCCAATCAAGTCCTTCTTTTCTTTTTGCTATAACCTTCATAAATTTCTCCTTAGCTGTTACTGTAATATTATTATACTACAAAATAATCCGCTTTTCAACAGTATTAGGTGCAAAATAAGAGGGCTTATTTTGCAAAAGGTGCAAAAAAGCACGGCAATGCCGTGCTTTTTATTTGATTATTTAATATCAATAATTCCGCGTCTTGCTCTCATCTGGGCCTTCATACGAAGCTCGGTATTGAGTATCTTCTTGCGAAGACGGATGGACTTCGGCGTAACCTCGATAAGCTCGTCGTCGTTAATATACTCAATTGCTTCCTCAAGTGAGAAGATCTTCGGGGGGGTCAAAAGGAGCTTTTCGTCAGCGCCCGTTGAACGAATTGCAGTGAGGTGCTTTTCCTTGCAGGGGTTAACTGCGATATCGTCGTTTTTGGGGTTTTCGCCAATGATCATACCCTCATAAACCTTTGTCTGTGGGCCGATAAAGAGCTGTCCGCGCTCCTGCGTGTTGTAAAGACCGTATCTCGTTGTTTCACCGTTTTCGCTTGCTATAAGGCAACCTGTAAATCTCATTGTTACCTCACCCTTATAGGGCTGATAGCCGTCAAAGAGAGTATTGATAAGACCCTCTCCTCTTGTGTCGGTCAAAAACTCGGAGCGGTAACCGAAAAGACAACGTGAAGGGATTGAATATTCAACTCTCATTCTGTTACCGATCGGAACCATCTCGATAAGGTCACCCTTACGTCTGCCGAGCTTTTCGATAACCGAGCCAACGTAGTCCGTGGGCACGTCAAGAGTTACTCTTTCCATCGGCTCACACTTAACGCCGTCTATCTCTTTATAAAGAACTCTGGGGT
>CAZLIB010000004.1:12999-21109 GCA_964559465.1 uncultured Lachnospiraceae bacterium | reverse complement strand
GAATTCCATTCTATCGATACAGCAGTGATAACCTGTATTTGTACCAATAATTATTACTACTGTCTGACCTTCAAATGCAGAAAGATCGTATGTCAATTCCTTGTAGCTTTCAGAGTCGATCTTTAAGAAGTCGTCAACGTCTCTTACAAGGTTACCCTGCTCGTCAATAATATAAACACCAAGCTCTGAAAGGCTGGATCTGGAGAAGTCACCTGAGTTTTCTTCATCCCATGTAGCATCGCCATTCTGTCCGAAGAATGTTCTTGCATATACTGTAAGATACTTATGATTTTCATCAATCTTTACCTTGCCGTAGATAAATGCTGCCATATCAGAAAGGTGATCCTTTGTGTTGGAGTGGAGGCAAAGACCTTCACTGTGTTCTGTAACACTGGAGTCGCCTACAAGACCGTTAGGACCGCGGCTAATAATCGTGAGAAGCATATTTCTGTCTATCTGAACAACTGACTCAGGAAGAGTCTGGAGTCCTTCAAGATTGCTGGGCTTAAGACCGGGTATGATCTCTTGCTCAGGAACACCTGAAGAAAATTCCATTCTATCGATGCAGCAATGATAGCCTGTCTTAGTACCGATAACCAATACTACTGTCTGACCCTCAAACGCGGAAAGATCGTATTTCAATGCCTTATATCCTTCGGAGTCGATTTGATAGAATTCTCCTATATCGGTATGTACATTTCCGTTTGCATCAATTACATAAACACCAAGCTCTGCAAGCTTTGAGTTTGCAAAATTACCTGCAGCTTCATCCTCATAGCTACCACCGTTTTGACCAAAGAATGTTCTTGCATAAGCAGTGAGGATCTTGTGATTTTCATCAATTGTTACCTTGCCATAAATATATGCGACCATATTAGCATTGTCACTCTTAGTATCCGCATTCAAGCAAAGTCCTTCACCGTGCTCCTCAACCCTTGAACCACCTGCAAGTCCAGCCTGGCAACGATTAAGGGAGAGAAGAATATTTCTATTGATATCCAATACGTTCTCGGGGAGAACTGTAAGGTCTGCAAGCTGACTAAGTTTAAGACCGGCTATTCCGGCAATATCGTTTTCAGAAAGCTGGAAATCAACAATTGCGATACCGTTTTCATCAAAGGAGCGAAGTGTTACTGTTTCTCTCTTTTGACCGTATCCGTTAATAGAAGCTGTCAAAACCTTTGTTCCGATCATAGGAACATTTTTAATTTCATAGTTACCATTTTCATCAGTTACAACAGTAACATCACCAAGCGCAACGGTTACACCGGCCATTTTAACGTCTGCTTCGCCTTCAACGCTTACGCTACCTTTAATTGTACCAAGGAGAGCTTCCATAGTGATGTTTACAGAACACTTGCCCTCGCCATCAAAGCTATCTGCCGTGATCGTGTAGGTTGCGTCAGAATAACCATTTGCAACAACCTTAAGAGTTATATCGCCAATAGTCACATCTGAAATAGTAAATTTGCCATCAGAATCAACTTCAACGAAATCTTCTTCTGTGTAATAAACCTTGCTTCCCGTAACGGCTTCTCCTGCAGCGTCAGAAACAACGCCTTGAATAGTACCAATTGTGGGTACTGGTGATTCTGGCGGAAAAATGATATCAAGAATTGAGCAGGAGCTCAAAGCAAGTACCATAACCAACAAAATCACCAATAATTTGATGTTTTTCATAGTTTTTCTCCTTTTTTATATTTATATTTTTATTTTAATGCGGATACCCGCTATTAAAAACCTTTTTGTGAGCAATACTGCCCAATCAACATCATTGTGTCTGCATTAGTCACATGATCCATTAAAACACGATTGTTAAACGAATTTCTGCCGTTCGTCCAACCAATGATTCCGGTTGTAGGAATAAAGCCTTCCCGTTCATATTTTTCACAATCATGCTCAAGAACTGCCTTAACCTCATCCAAGTAAAAGCCCTGCGAACTGTCCACTGTGAACAGATCAAAAAAGCCCTTAAACATAATTAGATTAAACCAGCTAAACGTTGTACCTCCGTCGCTTCCGGGATACACTACATATCCGTTCTTGATCTCAGAATTGCCGAAATATTTTCTACAACTCTCTGCGGTTACCTTTGCTTCATCAAGATAATGGCGTTCGCCTGTGACTGCATAAAGATAAGCACCACCACTTATCATTGTTCCGCTATTATAACTGTACTTTTTTTCGTCGAGATCTCCATTGGCAACTGCTTTCCCACCGTGCCACACATCCTTTTCAGGATCTTCGTATACTGTACGAACAAGATCGAAGTATAGATTATCCTTCTCATCCCTAAGAGTATTGTAGCAAAAATCATATATTGTTTTTGCCCAATCAAGGAATTTTGCTTCTCCCGTAGTCTCGTACATCATCACGGCAAGCTTGATAAACGGACCGTTACTGCAGGCGTGACGTGACGTATACGCCTGTCCCCAATATATTCCATTGAGTTCAGGGTCGTTCCCCACCTCGTAAATATACTCGGTAAGCTCGCGAGCTATCTTAAGATACTTTTCGTCGGAATATATCATATAAGCGTTAACCATTTCGATTGCAGCCCAAATTTGGTCGTCGAAAACAGAAAGCTCGCCGTGTTCGCCTACAACATCAGCTTCATTCTTCGCTTTACCTCTCGGCACTGCGTAAACATTAAAGCACCGACATTCTCCGTCGTCTCCGGCGTGATTGTCACTTCGGCATCCCCTATAATATTCCATTGCTTCGACAACTCTGTCAATCTCAGACTTGAACTTGCCGCCATTGACTCTTGATAAACGCACTGCCATTGCAAGAAGAGCAGTCATACTCCAAAAATCCGTAATTTCAGATGCTTCGTTTTGCTCGTTCAAAACATTAAAAACCACAAGACCTTTATCCTCGGTATCCTTAATATACAAATCAAGGATTCTTCTTGCCATTTTAGTGCCACATTGAATATTCATTGGAAACACCTCCATATCTTTATAAATTGTTTTAATTTACTGATATTATTTTCCCAATTTTTCCTTTGCTGCCTGATACTGAGCAAGAAGCAAATAGGTTTCAGCATGCGATGAATGGTCAAGCAGATTCTTACAATCGCTCTTTGACCATCCGTTTTCCCATCCTGCCAACCAGGATACAGGAATATATCCGTCAACGCCATAGTTATCGTATGCGTAGTCAATTGCCTTCTGAACGTCATCAAGGTAAACGGTTTGTGTGGGATCAGCGAGGAATAAGTCGTAATATCCGATATACATCACAAGGTTGAACCAAGTCGTAGTAGCCGTTGGATACATTACGTAACCCTCCATAAAATCGTGATAACCAAAATACTTCCTGCAGCTCTCTGCCGTTGCTCTTGCGTGATCAAGATATTCTTCGTTACCTGTCATATTATACATTGCAACACCTGCACTAATCATAGCACCGCTGTTATATGTATACTTGGTTTTGTCAAAATTGTCATTAGCAATGGGTATGCCTTCAGCATCATAAATCGTACCAACAAGGTCATAATAAAGATTATCTGAAGGGTCACGAAGCGTATTGTACATAAAGTCATATACATTGGTTGCCCAAATCTTGAAGTCTTCGCGTCCTGTCGCATTGTAGAGATCCACAAGTACCTTTACAAAAGGCGCATTACTACATGCATGACGGGTTTGATAGTCCTGTCCCCATGTAATACCACCAACATTTTCTGTAAAGCCAACGAGATAAATGTATTCAGAAAGCTCAATTGCAGTATCGAGATATTCCTTATCACCATAAAGCATATAAGCATTATAGTACTCACGGGCGATCCAGATCTGGTCATCAAAAACCGAAAGAGTACCCAGAGCATTTGCCTTAAACTTGCCTCTTGTGGAGCGATTTACTGCAAAAACAGTAAATTCTCTTCCCGTACCGTCAGGACCAACGTCGTTATCGTCACGAACCCCACGATAATAATCAAAAGCAGAAAATATATTCTTCATTTCCTGTTCGTATTTATTGTCAGTAAGCTCGTTACAACGAAGCATCATACTTACAAGACCCGTAAATCTCCAACAGTCTGACCAGTCGGACTCACCTTCAAGCTGAGGAATATTTCGATGAGCATATTCAAACTCCTCATCAAAGAAATCCTCATAAAGAGTTTTTGCCATATATTCACCGCGCAAAAGATTTCTCTCTGCAAGACTGTTTTGCCTTGTACAGCCAAAAAGTGATATCGAGCTTAAAATCATTACCAAAACCAAAGTTAAAGCTATTATTCTTTTCATATTTATATACCTCTCTTCCTTGATTTCAGCTATTAAAGCTCTATCTTAAACAAATTCCAAAGCAGGTCGGCTATAAACTTCATAAACCAACCTACCGGGGACTTATCAAATGAAGGATTGTTGGGTTTTATTTCTTCTTTTTCTTCAATGATCTCAGCGAAGCTCTTATCCTTAACAAAGCGCGTAAGCTGAGGAGCATTTTCTATTGAATAAATAGTTCCCTCTGAAAAATCTTGATAGTAATAAGTTAATCCGTTAATTTCAGCAGTTTTGGGATCGCTGAGAGGATAGCCAAGACGATCGGCATTTCCAAGTCCCATACCGGCTTCATCAACGATATTAAGAATTTCTCCGTAAATAACGTACACCTTAAGATCGTCGGGATTAAGCATAAGCATCATATTGGTTCTGCCCCAAGCGTTTCCGGTACCTTCGCTACCAACGTAGGCCTGCTTGAGATATAAGCTATCCCAATACAAGATTCCCTCGTGGTCGGGAATTCCGGGAATAAATCCACTTTCGATCAATTCATAGTATTTATCGTGGAATTTTCTCTGTACGTCAAAAACGGTAAGCCCCTTGTTTCCATAGAATGGGCTCGCATCAATAGCAGGCTGAATAATCTCGGTTCTTGTAAGCTCATCGAAATCCATTTCGAGCGTTTCAAGCTGTCCGTTTTCTTCGTTGTATCTGATCCCCGCGCGAACAAGAAGTTCATTTTCGCCTTCGGGAAGGAAAAGCACACCCTGAGCAAATGCCTGTGCGGTTCCTTTCATTCCCTCAAGCTCATATTCAAAGGGATCAGAGATGGGCTCCATCAAGCTGCCTGCTTTAGCTTCTTTATAGAAGTTAAAGAATTTGCCTGAAATCATATACGCTTCATCCTTTAGGAAGGAATAAGCAATTGTAGTAACGTGAACTCTGGGGCTTTCAAAGCCGTATTCACTGTCACCGTCATAAAAGTCGAGTTTGATTACCGATCCATCCCAAACACTTAACGAATCTGTGGGGATGCCACAGTTATAGCCCTGATTGCAAAGCTTTTGATATTCATCGTATATTTTTTCTAATGCATAACTCACATCATATTTAACGCTTGTACCATATTTGTTGTTGAGTTTGTCCCAAATAGGTTGAACAGCGCTCTCAGCGCCGCGATTGAGAATAAAATCTCTCATTTCGACAAAGTGAGTTTCTCCGTTGGCATTAATATTCATACCTCCTACGTCGCGTTTGTTCGAATATCTGCCATCTTTTGTCAATTCAGCGTAAACATAACCGTATTGATAGTTTTGGCACACAGTCTTGCCATCACTAAGGGTTATAAGATCGCCAATAGCATTGCCGTATTCATTTCTGTGAGGAGTGAGAGCATCAACCGTTTCACCCACTGCAGAAACTGCAAATGATGCCATAGGAATAAGCATCAAAATAGCAAGAATAAAACAAGCTATAAGTTTTTTTATGTTTTTTTTGTTTTTCATCATAAATTACTCCTTTACGCCCGCAAACGTTACCGTGTGCATAAAGTATTTTTGAAGGAATGCAAATATAAGTAGAGACGGCAACATTATGATAAGTGAACCCGCCATAATCGCACCATAATCTGTTTCATATATTTGCTGATACTGTCCCAAAAGCAGAGATAGTACCGATACGTCACTCGAAATAAGAACGACGCTGGGCCACAAGTAAGAATTCCAATATGAGTTAAAGGTGGTTATACCCAAAGTAATTATTCCGGGAACAACCTGAGGCAAATAAATCTGCCAGAAAATTCTGAACTCACTTGCTCCATCAACTCGAGCAGCCTCTCCGAGTGCATTTGGTACACCGTGAAAAAACTGACGCATGAAAAACACTCCGTAAACACCTATGGCACCGGGCAAGATAACCGCCCAAGGAGTGCCTATAAATCCGGCTCCTCCTTCACCAAGAATATCGTTTCCACCCACGAGTGGAAACCTTGCCAAAACATAATATTGGGGCAAAAGAGTAACGATACTTGGAACCATAAGTGAGGAAAGCATTATCTTAAATATTAGTTTTCTTCCTCTAAACCTAAGCTTTGAAAATGCATATCCTGCCATGCTTCCAAAGAAAAGATTTGTAAACATACCTACCGCCGTGATAAACAGTGTGTATCCAAGAGCAGAAAAGAAATTATCCTGCTTTGAAAAGAAGGCAGTAAAGTTGTCTAACGTTACTTCCTCCGGCACGAAGGAAAGCGGAATTCTCATAGACTCAAGTGCAGGTCTTATGGCGGTAATTATTGACCAATAAAACGGTAACAGCATAATCGCTGCACAAGCCGCCATAAATAAATATAAAATGATCTTCTTTACTATTTCAAAAGTTCTCGCTGAAGGAGAAAGAGTAGATTTTTTTATTAACGCGCTCATATCTTCCTCCTTATTCGTTATCGTTTATTTTGTCTTGAACGTGGTTATTGATAGAGGTTACTACCAAAATAACGATAAACAGTACAATTGCCATCGCATTGGCCAGACCGCTTCGATTACTGTCAAAGGACATAAAGTAAATCTGGAATACAGGTGTTGCCGTACCCGATCCACCTCCGGTCATTATCTTCACCTGATCGTAAAGCTGGAATGCACCAATCATACTCATCATCACTACAAAGAAAGTAGCCTGAGCTATTTGAGGAAGCGTTATATGTAAAAACAACTGCCATTTATTAGCTCCATCTACCTTAGCCGCCTCAAGTATATCGGGTGGTACACCCTGTAATGCCGCAAGATAGATTATCATATTTCCGCCAATTGCTCCCCAAACGTTTACTATGGCAATACATGCCATAGCCACACCTTCTGTGCCAAGCCAATCAAGTGGTTTTCCACCAAACCAAGATATCACTTGATTCATAAGACCATAATCAGCTGCATTGAAAATGAATTGGAACACGAATGCGGCGGCAACGCCGCTGGTAACTGATGGGAGATAGTACAAAATTCTAAATGCCTTAGCTCCCTTTATTTTTTGATTAACCAGTACTGCAAAAAGCAGGGATATAGCTACTACCAGCGGAACGTACATAGCCACGTAATAAAGAATGTTTCCAAAGGATTCGCGGAAGGTGGAAAGACCTTCTTCTGTGAATATCTCTATATAATTAGCAAGTCCAACCCAGCTGATTTTTGTTAAATTTCTCTGACTGTAATCACAGAATGAAAAATAAAACGCCATCAAAACAGGTAACAATGTAAATACACAAAAGAATAAAACTGCGGGCAATATAAACAAATATCCTACGCGTTCTTGCTGGCGCTGTATTTGTGATACTTTTCTGCTACTGCGCATAATTGCCTCCAAAAAAATGTTTTCAAGCTGACTATTTATTTAAGGTAAACGGAAAGCAATTTGTCAGTTTGCTGTTCAATAGTATTAAGGATCTTCTGTCTTGTCTCTGTTGTATTTGCGCCCTTACAGAAAGTAGTAACATAACTATTAAATACGTTTACCTGAACGTCTTTCCAACCGGGAACGCTGGGACGTGTTGTATAA
Source organism: uncultured Lachnospiraceae bacterium (assembly GCA_964559465.1). Classification (GTDB taxonomy): domain Bacteria; phylum Bacillota; class Clostridia; order Oscillospirales; family CAG-272; genus RGIG4608. The sequence continues at coordinate 13,334 of CAZLIB010000004.1, read as the reverse complement.
GTTTCAGCAAAAGGAACCGTATCCTTAAGAACCTTATTGCCTGTGATAACCTCGTGTGTATGTGTGGACTTAAGTGCGGGAACAGTGCTGCTGATCTCTGACCACTTGATCATATTGTCTTCATTGTATACCCAGTCAAGAATGAAATCCCAGCAGCGCTCAACCTTTGCTTCCCAAGCCTCATCCATATTCTTTTCATAAATGGGCTTCGGAATAGCAAGACCGTATCCACCAAGAACACCACAGTTCACACCACCCTCACCGGGATACTTGGGCTGAGGCATATATCTTACATTCATATTACCTGCGAACTTTTCAAGATAGGAAATAAAGTA
>CAZLIB010000004.1:0-12989 GCA_964559465.1 uncultured Lachnospiraceae bacterium | reverse complement strand
ATAGCAAGCTGACCCTGAACGAACGCCATCTCGCTTACGTAACCCTCGGTATACGTATTATTGTAAAGATTATGGAAGTAAGTAAGCAGGTCTTCACCGTAGGAGTTGTTTACGGATGTCTTTCCGTCAACAAAGAATTCATTTCCTGTAGATACATAGTTGTGATAGAAGAATTCGTTAACATCCTTGCCATCAAAACCGCTCTTAACCTCTACCGCAGAACCCGCAACCGTATAATTAAGGCCCTTGAGTTTAGTTGCTGTATCAAGAAGGTCGTCCCAAGTCCAGTCAAGTCTGTCAGAACCGTCCTCGTTCCAGAAGCAAGTAATGGGATCCTCGGGATGCTGCTCGTTATATGCATTAACGATATCCATATTTACGTAAACGCCCCACATATCAAGGTCAAGAGGAAGTCCGTATTGAACGCCAAGATAGTTCATCTCGTTATATGCGGTCGAGTTAAAGGCAGAAGCGTCAACTCCGTCTCTTGAAATATAGTCGTCAAGAGAAAGAAGAACCTCGTCATACGCATAGGAGGGAGTGTTGAATCTGTCCCAGATCATAAGATCGGGGCCCTTGTTTGTGTTCATTGCGGCAGCAAACGTCTGCTCAAAGTCAACGACGATCTCAAGCTCGATAGTAAGTCCCTGAGTATTGTTTTCATTGTACCAATCAATGAATTCCTGAAGGTTTTCTGCGTCAGTACCTGTCCATTGGCCGCCAGCCCAGAGCAAAATGGTATTTTCATCTCTGGTACTACTATTGTCGTCAATACAACCCGTCATAGTGATTGCCATAGAAAGACAAATAATCACTATAATCGCTAAAGATAAGAATTTCTTAAACATAATGTTTCTCCTTTTTTATTTTTTATAATTATTTATTTGAACCATAATTATAATCTATTTTATGAGTCGTAGTCATTCATAACCACGTCTATAACAAATATGGCATATAGCGTATTTGCCCACGCAAACCACTCTCTTGTAAATTCCATAGGATCATTAACGTTAAATCCCTCGTGCATAAACAACGTACCTGCGGTAGTATTTTTAAGCACCTCACGTATTTCAGCTTTTTCTTCCTTATCAAGAGAAGTTAGTGCTTGAATGATCAAAGCGATATGCCACACATAATTATCGGGAGTGTGTGGACTTCCAACGCCCTTAGCATATTTCCCTTCATAATAAAAAGGATTTTTCTCGCTGAGAACGGCACGGCGCGTGTTGAGGTATATAGGATCGTCAGGAGCGCAATAATCAAGATAAGGCAACGACATCAAGCTTGGTACGTTTGCATCGTCCATAAAGCTTACATTTCCAAGTCCATCAACCTCGTAAGCATAAATGTCGCCCGACTCGGAATGAATAATACCGTATTTTTGTATTCCCTCATCGATTTGGCCAACAAGTATTTCAATATCAGCTCTATACGGGCAATCGACTTTTGCGTTCTCCATATTATCAAGCAATTTTTTAAGGGTTGCCGAGGCAAACATATTTGCGGGAATGAGGTAGTGATACTTACATCTATCATCACTTGGTCGAAATGCAGACCATACCATACCGGTGTAAGCAGTTTTCGCTCCCTTTCCGTCATTTTCAAGCGTATCGTATGAAAATTCACCAACTCGCTTAAATGAATATGTAGAAAGCTCGTCGTGATGCTGTTCAATTTGCATCGTCTTCACCATAAGCTCAAGCGCTTCAAAGAACAAATCGTCAAAAACACCCGTATCTTTGGTATACATATAGTATTTATTTACAAGCCACAGAGGATAAATAAGAGAGTCAAGCTCGTATTTTCTCTCCCAAACATGATCGTTATTCAGTGTTATATCCTTATGTCCCATACCGTTAGCTGTTTTATTAAAGGCGTTAGCATAGGGATCTATCAGAATACACTTAAACTGCCTGTTTAGCATTGAGCGTATAAACGCTTTAATATCCGGGTCAACTCCCGCAAGTCTGACGTAATGACTCACTTGTACACTACTGTCTCTAAGCCACATAGCAGGAATATCTCCCGTTTTGATAAATGCGTCGCCTTCATCACACTCCACCGTTGTTTCAAGAGTATTCAAATAGCACCTTCTGAACATTTCTTTTTCGATTTTATTATCTAATTTAGAGCATATTTCATTCAAATAACTGTATAAGTGCTCATATTTCATACAATATCTCCTTTAATTTGTCAGTCAATCCCAAGAAAAACGGTTTTCTTTATAAACATCACTTGCCATCTAACGATAGCAAGTTAAAATCAATGTTTATGTTTAATCTTTCATTCGTTTCACGGAATTACCGATCACAATTTTACTTCTATATAGAGCATGTCTCTTTTCTGCTTTTTCATCATTAATCACGGAAACAAGCATCTCCACAGCCTTTTTGCCAAGCATAGTATAATCCTGCTCAGCATAACTCAATGGAGGATCAAATGTACCGACAACTATAGACCTTCCCAAAGAAAATACGGAAACATCCTTTCCAATAACAAGTCCTTTATCTTTGGATATTTCATATATTTTCAAAGCGACCACATCGTCACAAGTTATGAATATGCTGCCATTAACAACCCTGCTCTCCAAAGCAGACAAATCATCCTTATATATTATTCTGTTCAAAGCATCCACGCCAACCTCAATGCATCCGGCTTCAAATCCTCTTTGTCTGTCTTGAGAAATGGTCATGCTCTCATCACTGTTAACAAGATAAATATTTGTTTCTCCCGACAACTTAATCAATTCCATTGTGGTTTCTTTTACAAGAGCAACGTTGTCAATATCCACACAATTGTAATGATTAGCATTCTCGGGGCGTCCAATAACAACAAAACTCGTGTTCTGCGAATCAAACTGCAAAATACGTTCATCCTTGATACAAGGACTCATCATCACAGCTCCATCGATCGGAGCGCATCCTTTTCTTAGAGTTTCAATTATACTTTCTTTTCTCGAATTGTAATAAACAATAAGAGCATAATTGTATACGGAAGCTTCTTTTATACAAGCCGTAACGAGATTTTGATACATTTTCTGCTCGATGTTTTCGCTGCTTTCAAGAAGCAAGGCAATAATATTAGTTTTTTTGCTTGAAAGTGCCGAAGCATAAAAGTTAGGGTGATAATTTAACTCTTCGCACACACGCAATACCCTTTGCTTCAACTCTTCTCTTACATATTTCTTGCCAGAGAGCACATTTGAAACAGTCGATTTTGCAACTCCTGCGCGCTTGGCTACATCAATTATACTTACTATTTGATCCATTAATCAAATCTCTCATTTCTTAAAACATTACTTTTATATAGGTCAATAAGCTCGTCTGCATAAACGAGCTCAATGTGATTATCAAGCTTTGACACCAGGTAATCAAGCGCCCACATCTCAATAGTCCAGGGATGGACGTTGATTACAGTGTATCCATCATCTGCATTAGGGGATACCTGAAGTTTATTTATCTCGTCAGCAAAATCGTTGATCCATTCCTTAGTTACATTAGCAGCATCTCCGCTAAAATGCCAAAAGGAATATTTAACCGAGAAAAATGGCTTACCATCACACACGAAAATCTTCCCGTGACCACCTCTATAATGATCCGGATCCAATTCCCATATTCCCCCTTTTACATTATCAAAGCGAGCATAATGATGCAAACGATTGCAAACATTCTCTGATGTCCCCATAAGACGGAGATCATCAAGCAAGCAAACGACCTCCAAGTCGGATTTTTCCATCCAGTGTGCTGTTTGCCTTGTAAATTCATCAAGATGCTCTATTGGATATGCGAGCATATTTGAGTATCCTACTCCCGAAACACCGCTAATAAAATAATCACTTTTTTTTGATTCAAACAATTTCTTAGCGACCGTTGGAGAAAGCTTGAGAAGAGAAGGAGAAAACGTCCAGCTAACTTTATAATCCACAGAACTTCTCTGCCTTTGTCCATAACTACTATCATACGCAAAATTGCGCTCAAGCCACTGTATATTATCACCGTCACTAACCACTATGGATACATAGTGCTTGTTTTCCTTGATTTTCGTTCTTTTTACATTTTGCTTAATTTCGCAATTATGCTTTCCAAGATAACTATGATTTGATGACCAATCCATTGGAACAACATAGTCTCCGTATGTGGAAACGTCATTAACAAAAGAGATCTCGTCATCCGTCCAACCATACACAGGAATATTTCTGTCGAGAAACTCAAGAACCTCTTTTCTAAATGCCCTGTCATCATCGCTTTGATCTGTATAAATGCACGGCCATCTGTTGTAAATAGAAAAATCGCGAAGCATCAAATGAAAATTATCCCGTTTGACTACTTGGTGGACCAAAGCGGTTTTCGAAAGCTTATCTTTAACCGCGTTAAATACAATTCTTTGACGCTCAGCTCTGCTTCCCTGAACTTCAGAAAGGTCGCAAACTGTTTTTATTCCCATTGAGTTTACTTTTTGAATTAGCTCTTGGGGCACACCTATTAAATCATAAGCCGCACAAATAGTAGCAGCCATGTTAATGGAAACATTTTCACTATCCAAATCATAGCAAACCGCCCCATCAAATTCTTCTTTATATAATGATATGAGATCCCATAGGCTTATAGATTTGCTTTGTTCAAACAAAAAATCCAAATAATGGTCTATTTCAACGAAAACGTTATATCCCTTCCGGTTCAACAAACCTTGCACAAAAGGGGTAAGTGCCTGTTCCGCTTGGCTCATGTTGTTCCATTTGAGTAAAAACACCATAAAAACCTCACAAAAACCGTTTTTTTTGTTAATTATATACCTAATTTTAACAAAAGTAAAGGATTTTACCGTAAATTTTCATTTAAGAAAAACGATTTCTCCCTTTTGCACAAAAATTCAAAATTGTTTTAGTTTTCTTGCACAATTTTAAAAAATAGCCACTAAAAAAAGACAAAAAAGTATTTACAAACAAGAATATTTATGATAAAATCAAAGAAAAACGGTTTTTTGGGTAAAAACTATTTATTTATAAGGAGAAATATTTATGGAAAAAAGAATTGTGCATCTGATTTCCGGTACTCACTGGGACCGTGAATGGCGTCACACAGCGGAACAAAGTAAACTTCGTTTGGCAGATTTGATGGACAACATTATCGACATTCTTGAAAATAAGCCCAGTTATGAGTGCTTCTGCGTTGACGGCGGTACAATAGTTCTTGAGGACTACTTTACCATTCGTCCCGAAAATAAAGATAGAGTTAAAAAGCTTATCGAAAGCGGAAAGATGATCATTGTAAACTGGTATACGCTTCCCGAAACGAACACGGTTGCTCCCGAAGCGCTTATTCGTAACCTTATCCTCGGTCATAGAATGGCAAAAGAATTTGGTGGCGGAATGAAGTCCGGTTATACTGCCACATCTTACGGACAGCCTTCTCAGCTTCCTCAGCTCTACCGTGGTTTTGGCATTGAGAATGCCATTTTCTATCGTGGAACAAACAAGCACGTGCTCTCCCCTCTTTTCGATTGGGAAGGCGCAGACGGAAGCGTTCTCACAACACTTCGCACCTTTGACGAGGTAACACGTACAAACTGGTTCTTCTATGTTCACGGACCTGCTGTTCTTGGAAAGGGACTTAAAGATCTCTCTTATACATATGATCCCAAGCAGCTTCCTGCGCACATGGCAGACCTCAAATCCTATGAAAAGGCATTCACACTTCTTCACGAAGACTTTGACTACATACACGATAAAGAAGTTCTTAAAAAATCCATTGACGATCTTCTTGCACAGGCAGAACCTTATAAGATTGGAAATAATGTTCTTGCTCTCAATATGGAAGACAATGACGAGCCCTACAGATATCTCCCCGAGCTTGTTGAGGATATGAATACCGTATACCCCGACGTTGAGATTATTCAAACAAATCTTGACGAGTATATGGCTAAGATTTCCGCAATTGAGGATTACAAGAGAGCAAAACACCACGGCGAGCTTCGCTATACAACGATGGAGCATAACAACTTCAATGCTCTTCTTGGCGCAACACACTCTTCCAGAATCAAGATCAAGCTCTATAATGATGACGTTGAAAACAACCTCATCAACCTTGCCGAGCCTCTTTCTTCCTACGCAGACATTTACGGCAAGAGATATCCCACAACAAACATCAACAGAGCTTGGGAAGCCCTTCTCAAGAATCACGCTCACGACAGTATCTGCGGTGCTGCGGTTGACCGCGCTCACGAGGATATGATGTACAATTTCTCTATTGCAAAAACTGTTGCTGAAGAATGTACAAACAGAAGTGTTATAGCACTTTCAGGTAAAATTGATACGCTCACAAGCTTCAAGCCCAACGATTACAGTCTTACACTTTTCAATACTCTCCCCTACGATAGAGAAGAGGTTCTTGAATTGATCGTTGATACGCCTCGCTACAAGACCCAGATGGGTGACATCGGTCTTGGCGGTTCAAGTCAGCTTGACGATTTCTATGATATAATTGATGAAAACGGAAATAAGCTTGAATACGTTGAGATTTCAAAGGACGATATTTCCATTGGTGTTGAGCGTGAGCTTGATACAAAAGCTATCAAATTTGATGCAAAACGTCGTCATATTCTTGTAAAGACATCCATCCCTCAAAACGGTTATAGAACTCTCGCCGTTAGAATGCGTGATGCTGAATATGCTTACCATCCTGAAATTATGGACAACAGAAAGCTCATTGCTCGCGAAGGCGGTACACTTGAGAACGAATATATCAAAGTTACTATCCATTCCAACGGTACGTTCTCTATGCTTGACAAAACAACGGGCAGAACAATGACAAATATGCACTATTTCACCGACAACGGTGAGGTTGGAAGCGCGCACATTTCAAATCTTCCCAAACGAAATACAGTTTACACTTCTCATGGCGCAGTAGCAAATATTACAATGCTTGAAAGCAACACACTCCGCGGAAGCTTCAAGATCGACTTCAAGATGGTGCTTCCCGCAGCAGCCACTATCGACGGACACGACAGAACAAGAGAGATGAAGGAACTTCCCATTTCCACAACTCTTACACTCGAAAAGGGTTGTAAGTATCTTAAACTTCACACCAAACTTACAAACGAAATTCGCGACCACAAGCTTACAGTTCACTTCCCCACCGGCATTAGCAAGGCAGCCTTCGTTGACGTTGAAAGCGCTTGGGATATTGCAACTCGTACTATCAAGTGGCGCGATCATAAGGACAACGCAGAGGCATTCCCTGCATTCCAGCCCATGCAGAACTTCGTTGACGTTTCTGACGGTAAAGACGGTCTTGCAATTATGACCAAGGGTCTTCGTGAATACGAGGTTTGCGATGATGAAGAAAGAACAATTAAGATCACTCTCATCCGTACGCAGAGAGCTTATATGACTGCCAACAATAATATGACGGTTGAAGAGCTTGATAAATATATAGGTCAGCATAGCTTCGGCACTCTTGAGTACGAGTACGCCATCTATCCTCACGAGGGTAAGTGGAACGAGGCGGACGTTCTTACAAACGCTTATGCATTCAAGGTTCCTGTAAAAGCAGTTCAGGGCGTTCCCCACGCAGGCGAACTTCCCGCAACAGCAAGCTTTATTACGGTCAACCAGGAAAAGAAGGTTCTTATTTCTGCCCTTAAGCAGTCCGAGGACGGTAAAGGCACGATACTCAGAGTATGGAACACAACGGGCGAGACTCTCCCCCTTGAAATCAAAACTATACTTCCCGTAATTTCCGTTGAAAGAGTCAACCTTGACGAATCTTTTGCAAGTGAAGTTGAATATACAAACGGTAGCTTCTCAATCGATCTTCTTCCCCATAAAATTGAAACATTTAAAATTAAGACAAAATGAGCAAATTTATAATTCCAAATCTCGGCTGCTTTGATGAGAATTGCGGCTTAAAAAACATTCATAAATGCAGTGACGGTGTATTTTCTGAAGGAGTGAACGGCGTTAAAGCCGTTTACTCCACAGGAGACGGCAAGGTTGAGTTTATCTGTTTTGAGGATTCAACTCTTTGCTATGTTCTTTCCGCTATGGGCTACACTGCATACTATCCCCTCAGAAAGACTGAGCTTAAAAAGCCCGTCAAAGCAGTTCTTATGGACCTTGACGGCACAAGCGTAAGAAGCGAGGAATTCTGGATCTGGATTATTCAGAAATCTATAGCTTCCCTTACAAACAACCCCGATTTCTGCTTTGAGGAATCAGATCTTCCCCACGTTTCGGGTCACTCGGTTTCCGAGCATCTTCAGTATTGCATAAATAAATACTGCCCCGATAAAAAGCTTGAGGACGCTCGTGATTTGTACTTCCAGCATACTCATTATGAAATGAATGAGATTATGGAAGGCAGAGGCAAAGAGGGTGCGTTTACTCCCTCAAAGGGGCTCAAAGAATTCCTCTATAAGCTTAAAGAGAACAACATCAAGATTGGTCTTGTAACAAGCGGCCTTTATGAAAAGGCTTGGCCCGAGATCCTTTCAGCATTTAACACTCTTGAAATGGGCAATCCCAAGGAGTTTTACGATGCTTCAATCTCCGCAGGCTTCCCTCTCCGCAAAGGTTCTGTAGGAACTCTTGGCGAGCTTTCACCCAAGCCCCATCCCTGGCTATATGCCGAGACCTGCTCCGTAGGTCTTGGAATTCCGATTGAGGATAGCGCCTACGTTGTTGGCATTGAAGACAGCGGCGCGGGCGTTTGCAGCATCCGTCTTGCGGGATATAACACCATCGGCTTTGCAGGTGGAAATATTGAAGGCAGCGGAACCAAACCTTTGTGTGATTATTACGCAAATACATTTGAGGAAATTTGGGAATACATTAAATAACAAACAATCGCTTATATGCCACGGCATATAAGCGATTGTTTTATTTAGTTTAACCTTCTTTATTCCATCAAAAGCGCAGCGGCACCAAGTAATCCCGCGCTGTTTTCAAGCTTTGCAATCAAAATAGGTACTTGCGGCCCTCTGCTTCCCGCAAAAATCTCCTCATCCATCTTTTTCTGTAACGGCACTATAAGATTATCTCCTTGAGCGCACACACCGCCGCCAAGCAAAATTGCTTCAGGTCGGTAAGCATTTGCAAAATTAATCAATCCGCAAGCGAGAGTGTCAATATATTTATCAACAACTTCCTTAGCATACTCATCAACGGGTGCATAATCAAACGGAACTTTTCCGTTTACAGCATCAAGTGTACCTATCTCCCACATTTTTGAATCTTTGTGCGCTTCCATAGCGCGTTTTGTATCTCTGATAAGAGCAGTAGCGGAACAGTACGCTTCAAGGCAACCGCGTCTTCCGCAAGTACACAACTCACCACCGTGAACGATAACGGTGTGTCCAAGCTCTGCACCCGCACCCTTGTTTCCTTCAATGAGCACACCATCAACTACGATACCACTTCCAACACCCGTGCCGAGAGTTACCATAACCGCGCTATTATAATCCTTTGCTGCGCCGAATTTGACTTCTCCAAGTGCCGCAACGTTTGCATCGTTAGCCACCTTGACACAAATTCCGTCAAGTCGTGCTGAAACGTCATTTGCAATATTAAAATCCGCCCAACCGAGATTGTTAGAATAGATTACGTTGCCTGTTTTACTGTCTATCATACCGGGACAACCGATGCCAAGTCCTGCAACGTCCGAAACAATAAGGCCGCAATAGGAAAGCAACTTTCTTGCAAGCATTGCAATATTGGCAGAAACACCATCAGCTCCCTTTTCGGATTCTGTGGGGACCTTATCCTGAACTATAATTTCACCGCGATCGTCAACGATACCGCCCTTAATGAACGTACCACCAAGGTCGATTCCTATGTAATACTTGCGAACTGTTGTCATTATCGCAGAAAATTCACCTTGCAGATCAAAGCTTTCTGTGTTTGCTGGAACGAAAACACTCTCGCCCTTCTTTATCTTCACTTCTCCTATTGTTCCCGCACCGTCAAGACAGGTAAAGCAGGTAAAGCTATTTTTGTCCCTTTCAAATCTTCTCCTATCGTTAACCTCAACAAACGTTGCGGTAAAGAATTTATTCATTCCTTTGAGGACACCATTTTTCACAGGAATATTGAGCTCTTTGGGTTCAAGCGCATTCAGATTTGTAACGTCAATAGCTTTTGCAACATGAAGTTCACGCTCGTTTCCATTCTTATCTCGGCGACCGTAATCATAAACGCGATACGTGATGTTACTGTTCTGCTGTATCTCACAGATAAGACAGCCCGAGCAGATTGCGTGAATAGTTCCCGCGGGAATAAAATAGCTCTCGCCCTTTTTAACGGGAATAAATTTAAGATAGTCAGTAAGTGTTTTTTCTTCTATCGCCTTTACAAACTGCTCTTTTGTAATATCTTCTTTAAAGCCAAGATAAATTCCCGCGCCCTCGTCAGCATCAACAATATACCACATCTCTGTTTTTCCGAGAGAATTTTCGTGATTTAATGCATATTCATCTGCAGGATGAACCTGAACCGAAAGCTTATCTTGTGCGTCAATGAACTTCACAAGCACAGGAAAGAACGGAAACCCCTGACAGTTCTCACCAAGCTCCTCATCGGTAACAACGTCGCAGAGAGCGCGTCCGTCTGGCAACAAGCTCTTTCCGTCCTTATGAAAGGCAAGCTCCCAGCTTTCCGCCAAAGGAGTCAGCTCCGTTACCTTTCCATATTCGGCTTTCAGTTTATTTCCGCCCCAAATAATGCTTTTATATGCGGGTCTTAATTTTACTATTTCCATAATACAATCCTCTCTCGAAAAATCGGTTTTCTGTTTTGATTATATCACCTTTTTTTATAAATTGCAAGGACTTGTATAAATAAACCGTAAATTAATGATAATAACAGGTATTGTGTAATTATCAAGACAGAATGTGCGCAAATGAAAGCCTTGAATCTTGACTTTTGTGTCTATAATATGATAAAATGGTGATAAAACAAGATGTTTTTATCGTGAATATCATATTTGAAAAGGAGGCTTTTTTCAACTGTGTTAACTAATAACGAATATATAAAACTCGCCAAAAAAGCAGGCTTGAATATCTATTTTATCGCCGAAGGAACACGCGATGGCACTATTATTAAGCATAGTATTGTGCCCACTAATCCAACCTGCAATTGCTATTCAATTGCAAAGGCATTTGTAGTCACAGCTTTTGGCATTCTTTACGACAAAGGAATACTACATCCCGATATGAAGGTATATGATATTTTGAGCGATTTGTTCCCTGAAGATGCTCATCCTAATTGGAAAGAAGTGACACTTCATAACGTTTTACTTCACAAAATAGGTCTTGATCACGATTGTATTGATATAGATAATGAATCGGGGGAAACTTACCCTTCGGAGCTTGATTATTTAAGTATCCTTCTTTCGTCACCTCTTCCCCACAATCCCGGTACGGTTTATAGATATAGTGATGCAGCTTATTATCTATTATCCAGGGTTATTGAACGTGTCTGTGGAAATGATCCCGCTGAGCTTTTGCGCCCCATCTTGATGAAGCAAATGAAATTCAAGGAATTTGCCTGGAGCGTTTGTCCCGATGGTCACTGTATCGGTGCAACAGGTCTATATTTAAGGACGGAAGATATGCTCAAATTGGGAGTTTTATATCTTAATAAGGGCGTTTGGAACGGCTACAGAATCATATCCGAAAAATGGGTGGACACCGTAATTGCAAACGGATATGAATTTACCGATTTAGGCAATGGCTGGTATGGAAAATGTGGACTAAATGGACAAATACTCGCATTTAACCATAATCTCAATAAAGCTATTGCATGTAATTCTTTTGATTCATTTTCGCACTCCAAAATTATTGGAGATGATTTAGAGCCATCTATTTTACTATAATAGTTTTATCAACTACGATCGCTTGGATATTCTTATTCTCGCAGAAGCATATAACCATCCTCCTTGATGTATTCCACGAATCAAAAAACAACTAAAGCATAAATGCTGATTACTACATACTATCCCCCTACGCAAATCTCACAGTATTTAGGTTTTTTGATGTAAAATATATGTTTAAATACTTTGAAAAGTATATGGGTAGAACCACACGACAATATAAAAAAGAAAAACTATCACGTAAATAATCTTACAAACTTAAAGCTCAAGATCTCAATAAATTATTTGTCAACCAATGAAGACAACGGACGGAGAAAAACTCCGTCCGTTATGTTTGTTTGGTTGTTTGCACAGGTGCAGAGATACATCAGAACTGAAATCTCTCGTGGCTTTAGTCCAATGTTGAACACAAAATTTGGATGTTTTGAAAATTTCATCATATTTTCTACCCTTTCAAATTATATATTGATGCTCAGTGCATCTACTATAAAGTTTGAAAGATAGAAACTACTAAAACATTAGTTTCACTTAATTAAATTTTCATCTTGCATAATTATATCAGAGGGATACATTAATGGAGAAAAAATTTTTCACTTTTTTTAAAAAAACGCCCAAAATGCTCCCAAAAAATCAATTTTCGTCGCAGGAAGAAAAAATGCAATCTAAAACTTGCACTTATTATACTGTCGCACAAAAAGTGCAATTTTTTTAGAAAGAAGGTACAGCTATGGAAAATCACCCAGAAAGCAAACCGCCAAAATTTACGGGACGAAACGTTCCCATCGAAGAAATCGCGCAAGCGATGAATAAAAGTCCGCAGTTCGTCAGAGTCTCTCTGCAATTGGGACTATTGAAATTCGGATTCGAGGTAAAGTTACCCGGAAACAGCAAGCACAGTTATTTCTGTCCCGACCGAAAGGTCTGGGAAGAAATAAGATATTTTAATCCGAATTCACAAACAAAATAAATTAGAAAAGGAGAAAAGAGAATGAAATTTCCAAACGGATATGGAAACATATCAAAGCTCCCTGGCAAAAGAAGAAATCCCTATAGAGTTAGAAAACTGGTGGGGTGGACAATCGACCCCAAAAATTCGCCTCCTCACATTTGCGAAGCAAATATTTC
>CAZLIB010000003.1:0-25996 GCA_964559465.1 uncultured Lachnospiraceae bacterium | reverse complement strand
TTTCAAAAGCGGAAGCCCAAGCGGCTCGAGCGGTCTTTTTCTAACTATCTATCTCCCCGATAAATCCCAATGTATATGACTTACCCCTTGACATATCAAGGGTTTTTTGTTATTATCTATACATACGAAATGCGCCGACGTTGCAGACGTCATCCTTGAACGGAGCGGAGCGAAGTGAAGGATCTTGGCGCAGATCCTCACTGAAAGGACAAAAATTATGGCAAGAGTATCATCTAAAAAGGACAAAAATATATATCAGCAGACACGCGAAAATCTCTACCTCTCACGCGAGGGCGCAAGCGAGCTTCTTGAATGGATCTCGCCCGAGCGAATTGAGAGAATAGAGAACGAAAAAAGCTCACCCAATCCCGATGAGGTCTTGCAGATGGCGGATAAATATAAATTACCCCGCCTTTGTAATTACTACTGTGCAAATCAGTGCCCGATCGGTCAGGAATACGTTCCCGAGATAAAGACGAAGGAGCTTTCACAGATCACTCTTGAGCTTTTGGCGTCACTTAACGCGATGAACTCAAAGCGCGAGCGACTTATTGAGATAACCGTTAACGGTCAGATAGACGATGCGGAGATTGAGGATTTCATCAGTATTCAAGAGGAGCTTGAACGCATTTCCGTAACTGTTGAAACTCTTCAGCTCTGGAGCGAGAGAATGATTGCAAACGGCATTATCGACGAAAAGAAATATAACGAATTGAAGAATAAAAGAAAATAAAAAAGATTGTCGCGGCTGCGACAATCTTTTTTGCTTATACGTCCTCGTCAAGTCCGAAATACATCTGTTCCCAAATGCCGTTTTCAGAGAGCTTTTCAACGACGGTGTCACCCTCAAAGCGTTCGAGAGTAACAGTTCCGACCATCCTTATATAGCTTGGTGAAAGCCCAACCGCCTTTACGAACCAGATAAGTGCCTTGCTTGCCTTTGCGCGTGCCGAGCCATAGCCCTGGTCTACAACAAAGGTTTCAATAATGTTCTCTGCACTATAGGTGATGCGGAAGTGGTGATTGCCGTCGTTATAATCGTAAACGAGAGTTTTGTGATAATGCTTTTTTGTTATGGGATCAAATTCCTTGTCCCTCTGCTCATACGTTATGGAACTGATATCACAGCCAAGCTGCTCGCCGTCCTTATAAATTACGAAAATTGGAAAATGCTCATAGCTGTATTCCTTTTTCGCCGTTATGTAGCTTGAAATTACCTGATACGGTCCAACCTTTGCTCTGCCCCAATACCAGTGGTGCATAAGCCAGAACATACCTATGTTGCCCCAGTTGTGATCGTGATAGCCCGAGCCCGAAAGGCTCATCTCTTTTCCATCAACGGTCATATTTACGTTTACCTTTCCCTCGGGAACGGACGGGAGCCAAGCAAAATATTTTTTCTCATTAAAGAATATCTGCCCGGCTTTGTGTCTGTAGCTTTCCGCAAGACTGTTAAGGGTAACGTCGCAGTTCACTCTGTTATTTTCAAAATGTATCACGTAATCGCGAAGATTGCCTTTAATATAGCTCTTTCCAACGGCAACGTCACATTCGCCGCGTGAAAAGTGACTCTCCTTGATTGATGCTGAAACCTCCTCCAGCATCTCATATCCCGGGCCTGTGAGTGAGAAGGAAACACAGGGTGCAAAGCCTGCGGTCGCTGCAGTTACAGGCTGTGAATAGAATATTATGACAAGCGAATAACCCCCCTCAAGCTTTGCATCAAAATACCACCATTCGTATTCACCGAATTTGCCGTAGGTGTGAAGCCCGTCCTCCTTTTGCTGAATAAGGTCGGGACGTATGCCAAGCTTAATATAGTCCTCGGGTCTGTCTGCAAGTCTCGCTATCTTCTTTTTCATAATTTAATAGCCTTTCTGAAGGAATAATTGATCTGTTTAAGAAAATTATAACATATAAATTAAAATATTGCAATAATTTATACAATCATTTTTTATTGACAAAAAAAGCAGGGAATGATCCCTGCTTTTTTACCTATTATTTGAGCAACCGGTCGGTAAGACGAATGATCTCGGGTGCGATCTTTGCTCTTTCACGCTTGATAACGTTATTATAGACGGGATACGCGATGGCTACGAGAACTATCCCAACCAAGCCAAGTGCTATGCCGATTGGCATTGACAGGTGGCTATGCTCACCGAGAATGCTTGCAAAATCTGTCATAGCAAGGCTCATTCCGGTTCCCATCACAAGTGAACCGACGATGCCAATCACAAGTGCCGCGACAGATGCTTTTTTTGTTACGCTTGCGTCAAGTGCGCGGAGCTTTTCGATCGTGGTGGGCTCTTTTTTCTCGGGATCACTGTATTTTTCTCTTATTTTTTTAATTTCTGCCTGCTCGCGTGCTGAGTAGGTGTATTCAAAGGTGTTATTATTTTCTGACATTTTGATTTTCCTTCATATTATTTATTTGATGTGTTGAGTTAACTATCATATAGCTTGAAAGCCCGATAACTATAAAGCTTATTCCGCCGCCCGTTGCGGCTATCATAACTCTTTTTTCATTAATGGTCATATCCGCGCCGAAGGCGGTGAGCATTGCGGTTTCAAGTGAGAGCATTGAAACAAGCGCGGCCGCAAGCTTTACGGCTTTTATTGAGTCCATAATGGGACTTTTATATTTTCTGTATCTTATAAGGTCAATTATTGCGACGGTTATGTGATAGAACGAATACGCCGCCATAACGTAAATAAGTATTCCCGCATAGGTAAAGCCCTTGTCCTGATACATCATCATAAGCACAACACCCGTCAGTGAGAGGTTTATAAGCGTCAGAACTGCTCCGCACACCCTTGCTCTTTTCCATTCGCCGAGCATATTCTCGCCAAGGGAGTATTTTCTTGTGTAAAGCGCAAGTGAAAAGCGCATTACGGTAAGTATGGCGTAATAGAAGGACAGTACGAAAAACCAATTCGTGTCATACACAAGGCCGTAAATTACGTTAAGAATAACGTTGGCAAGGTTGATGATGAGTGACAGATAAAGGGTAACCTGCGTTTTAAATTCGATATCGGTCATATATCTGTTGCCGTATTTCGTGTTATAGACTTTATTTTTTGCGTTTTTGAACATTTTAGGTGCTTTTATTACAAAAAATGCACTTAGCACGCAAAGGGTATAAAACGAAAGCGCGTATGCGGGAATTGCAGCCGGGTGGGAGTCAAGTCCCCTTGTAAAAACTAAAACAAGGCAAATTATACTTGTGGGTGTTGTAATTATCGGCACGTAAGGGGGAGGAAATAAAAGCTTTAAAATCAGTTTTTTTGCGTCCATTTTTATTTCCTCATTTTCACAGTAAAGGCGGTTCCTTTGCCGATTTCGCTCTCAACGGAAATTGTGCTTTTTGTAAGGTCGATAACTCTTTTTACAAGGGCAAGACCAAGTCCGTTGCCCTCGGTCGAGTGTGAGGTGTCTCCTTGATAGAATTTATCAAACAGGTGCGCGCCGACCTCGCGTGATATTCCGCAGCCGGTGTCGCGAACGGTAACGGTCGCGTGATGCTCGCTTGCTTTTACCGAAACTGAAACAGTGCCGCCCTTCTCGGTGAATTTTACTGCGTTGGAGATGAGGTTGTTCCACACAAGGCTCATCATTTCGCGGTCGCTATTTACCATAATTCCGTCGTCTATGTCGGTTTCAATAGCCAACTTCTTGCTTTCCCAAGCATCCTCAAACTGCAAAAGGCACTCGCATAGCTGCTCTGAAAGGTCATATTTTTCACACTTCGGAGCTATCTGCTGATTTTCCAGCTTGTTGAGCTTTAAAATATTAGTCACGAGTGATGAAAGGCGGCGGGAAGAGGCACTTATCGCTCTTGCATATTCAAGTCTTTTTTCTTCGGTGAGCTCGGGGTCCTGCAAAAGAGCTGCATAATTGCTCATAACAGATAGGGGAGTTTTTATCTCGTGCGAAACGTTTGCTATAAAGTCGGTGCGAAGCGTTTCGGTCGATGAAAGCTCCTCTGCCATTTTGTTAAAGCACTCGGCAATTTCAGAAAATCCACCCTCATAGTCTAATAATCCATCCTTTTCCACTCTTGCAGAGAAATCGCCCTTGGTTATTTTTCTGCCCGCCTCAACGATCCTTTTGGTTGGGCGCTCAACGGTTATTTTTCTTCTTACTATATCGCACAAGGTAAGAATAAGAGTCAGAAGGACAACATTTACAAGTGTTATCTTTGCGGCAGTAGCAACGTTTTCTGCGGTAAATTCAAGTCCCATTGACGATGCCAAGGTGTTAAGGAACAATGTCATGCAGCAGGTTACAACGAACGAAACGATAAGAAAAAACGTTAAAAAGTCGTTGACGTGATGCAGTATCTTTTTAAATGCTTCGTTGCTCATTTGATCACCGCCTTGTATCCAAGACCGTGAACGGTCACTATCTCAAACGAGCTGCAATCAGCAAGCTTTGAACGGAGCTTGGTCATGTAAACGTCGACTGTTCGTGTGCTCGATTCTGTGTCGGCATCCCAGAACTCGTCCATAAGCTGTGTGCGTGTAAAGGTCTTTTTGGGGTAGGAAAGGAGCTTATAGAGCAGGTTAAACTCCCTTTGAGTTAGTGAGATCTCCTCACCGTCAAGATATGCGGTGTGCTCGTCGGCGTCCATAATGAACGAACCGACTTCAAGCTTTCTTGAGGAGGCGATCTTCGCGCGGCGAAGAAGCGCGCCGATGCGAAGGAAAAGCTCGTCAAGGTCGATGGGCTTAACCATATAATCGTCAACTCCAACGCGATAGCCTCGTTGCTTTGACGCAAAATCGTCGCGCGCGGTCATAAAGAGGATCGGAATGTCCTCGTTGAGCGCACGAACGGTCTTAACGAATTCAAAGCCGTCAATATTCGGCATCATTATATCTGAAATTATCAGGTCGAATACCTTTTCATACATTTCGTCGTAGGCGTCCTCGGCGCAAAGGCAGCCCGTTGCCTCATAGCCCGAGCGATTCAAAAACGAGCATACCGAGCGATTGAGATCTCTGTCGTCCTCAACGACCAAAATTTTGAACATATCTATACCTCCAAGGGTAAATTTCTACATATATATCTTGATTATAGCACAGAATTGTTAAAGTTTTGTTTACGTTTTTGAAAAAAGCAAAAATGCGAGGAACTTTCCTCGCATTTCTTTATCTGTTTTTAGCGGCGCTTGTGCGCTCGTCGGCTGCTGATTTGCGTTCGTTTGCTTTTTTTATCTGCTCATCGCGCTCTGCCTGCATCTGCGCCTTTCTTCTTGCGGGGTCGCTCATCGCCTTTGCTTCCTCCCAATTAGCCTTGGATTCTGCCTTAACTGCGGCAAAATTTGCCTTGTCTACCTCGTACTGCGCCTTTGCGCTTTCCTTCATATCTGAAAAAGCATCCTTAAAGAATTTTTTGATACTCATTTTTTCTCCTTATTATTTATTAAGTATCTTTTCGCTGAGCTTGAGTATCTCGTCCGCATATTTTGCCTTGCGGGATTTGAGGATGCTCTTGTAGATGGGGTAGTTGATAATTGCCAAAATCATACCAACAACACCGATAACTATGCCAAGTGTCATTGAGTTTGCTATTGCAAGGATCGCACCGATGTCGGTCATTACCAAGCTCATTCCTGCGCCCATAATGATCGCGCTGATGCTTCCGAAAACGTAAGCAAACGTGTTTGCGGGGCGTTTTACCCTTGTGTCGAGCGAGCGGAGCGCGTCAAGCTCACTTGATTTCTTTTCTGTATACTGTGCGCGAATGTTCTGCGCGATAAACTGCTGATCGTTTCTGTTCATTATTATCACTCCGTTAAAAATTATTTTTCGTCGCTTTTGCCTGAAAGACGCTTCTTCGTTTCCTCAAGGCTCTCGCCTTCCTCTGAAAACACCTTTTCGATTATCTTGTCGTTTAGGCTATTGAAGCTGTTTACAACGTCTTCTTCAATTTTCTTGTAGCCGTCGACTACGGTTGTTTCGATCTTTTTGTAGCCCTCAACTACACCGTTTTCGATCTTTTCATAGGTCTCTTCAGAGAATTTCATCAAATTCTCGGTCTGCTGCTGCTTTTCTTTGTAGTTTTCCATAATTATTCTCCTTATAAATTATTTGTTGTTTAAGAAGCGCGTATCGTTGAGCGTCCTTTCGTGTATTTCCTTGCACCGAAGCACGATTGCCGTGATCAATGCAAACAAAATAAGCATAAAGCTGAAAATTGAAATAAGTGATCTCATTTGTGCCTCCGCGCTTGTTTTCATCTTACGGGCAGATTATAACGCAGTTTTGTTTTTGAAATTTTTGCAAAATGTTTAAGTTTTGTTAATTTGAAAAAAATTTAAAAAATATTAGAAAACATATTGACAAACGGCGGAGCAGGGTATATAATGTAATAAACAGTTGAATGGTTGTTCAATCGTTCAAATGAAGTGAGGTGTTTTTATGGAAATAAAAATGAATACTGAAATTCATACTCACAGTGATATGTGCGAGTGCGAGCATGTTCACAGTGAAGTTGTCGCGCACGTAAGGGAAGTGATGGAGGATACCGAGGTGCTTTACGCGCTTTCTGACTTTCTTAAGGTAATGAGTGACAGCACGCGAATGAGAATTATGGCAGCGCTTGAGAGCGAGGAGCTTTGCGTTTGTGACCTTTCTGAGATACTCGGAATGACGAAATCCGCCATTTCGCATCAGCTTAAGGTGCTTAAGGATGCAAAGCTGGTAAAATTCCGCCGCGACGGCAAGAACGTGTATTACACACTTAAGGACGACCACGTTAAAACCATTCTTGAAATGGGAATTCAGCATATAAAGGAGAAGGATTGATATGAAGATCAAAGCAAAGGTAAACGGACTCTGCTGCGCACACTGCGCGGCAAAAATTGAAGAAAAGATAGCATCTCTTGACGGCGTTGAAAGCGCAAGCGTAAGCATTCTCACGGAGAAGATGATAATCGTTTGTGACGATGCTAAGGTTGACGCGATAAGGGCAGAAGCAGAAAAGATCGTAAAGAAGATCGAGCCCGACGTTACTGTAGAATTTAATTAATATGAAGAAGGATATTATTTCATTGTCCGCGGGAGTGGCACTCTTTGTCGGCGCGTTACTCGTACCCGAAAATCTTACCATATTGCGCTTTGTGCTTTTTCTTTGTGCGTTTTTGTGTAGCGGAGCAAAGGTAATTCTTGCGGCAATAAAGGGTATATCAAAGGGAAATATTTTCAATGAAAACACGCTTATGGTAGTTGCGGCTATCGGCGCATTCTGTATCGGTGAGTATCCGGAGGCGGTTTTCGTTGTGTTATTCTATCGCGTTGGCGAGATGTTTGAGGATTATGCGGTCAAAAAGTCGCGCAAATCTATCTCCGACGTTATGAATATCTGCCCCGATTATGCAAATCTCATAGTCGACGGCGTTGTGCAGAAGGTCGACCCCGACGACGTATGCGTTGGAGATATTATAGTCGTTGCGCCGGGTGAGCGAGTTCCGCTTGACGGTGTTGTCATTTACGGTGAGTCGTTTGTGGATACGTCTGCCCTTACGGGAGAGAGCGTCCCGCGTGAGATAAATCAGGGCGACGAGATACTCAGCGGTTGTATTAACAAGAACTCTACACTGCAGATAAGGGTTACAAAGAGCTTTGACGATTCCACGGTCAGCAGAATTTTAGAGCTTGTGGAAACCGCCTCGGCTCGAAAATCAAGCTCTGAAAAGTTTATTTCAAAATTTGCAAAATATTATACACCCACGGTGCTTGTGTGCGCGCTTCTTCTTGCGGTGCTTCCACCGCTTCTTATTGAGGGCGCAAGCTTTCAGGATTACGTATACAGGGCGCTTTCATTTCTTGTTGTGTCCTGCCCCTGTGCGCTCGTTATCTCGGTTCCGCTTGCATTTTTTGGCGGTATCGGCGGCGCGGCAAAGCAGGGAATACTTATCAAGGGCGGCACGTATCTCGAAGCACTTGCCGCTGCCGAGAACGTTGTTTTTGATAAAACCGGAACACTTACAAAGGGCACGTTTGCTGTGCAAGCAGTAAATCCCGTTGGAATGACTGAGGGCGAGCTTATAGAGCTTGTCGCTTACGCCGAGAGCGTTTCACTTCACCCAATCGCCGCATCAATTCGCGACTGTTACGGCAAGCAGATCGACCTTGATAGGATAAGCGAGAGCGAGGAGATAGCGGGTCACGGCGTGTTTGCGATAGTCGACGGCAAAAAAGTGCATGCGGGCAATATTAAGCTTATGAAAAGGCTCGGTATCGAGTGTGTGAGCTCGGGCGAGGGAACAGAGGTACATATCGCGCTTGACGGCGCTTATGCGGGCTCGATAATCATTGCCGACGAGATAAAGGCCGACGCAAAAGAGGGCATCTCTGCGCTCAAGCGCGCAAGTATCAAGAAGACCTATATGCTCACGGGTGACGTTAAGTCGACCGCTGAGAATATTGCCTTGCGTCTTGGCATTGATTGTGTAAAGAGCGAGCTTTTGCCGGGTGATAAGGTGAGTGAGCTTGAAAAGATAATGGCAGAATCCGAGGGAAAGACCGTTTACGTTGGTGACGGTATAAACGACGCGCCCGTTCTTGCTCGCGCGGACGTTGGAATTGCCATGGGAGCGCTTGGCTCTGATGCGGCGATAGAGGCGTCGGACGTGGTGATCATGACCGACGAGGTTTCAAAGATAGAATCTGCGCTGAGAATTTCAAAAAAGACAATGAATATCGCAAGGCAGAACATAATCTTCTCAATCGCGATAAAGGTTGGTATACTCATTCTTTGCTCACTCAACGTGCTTGGAATGGGAATTGCGGTCTTTGGCGACGTTGGGGTTATGGTGCTCGCGGTGCTGAACTCCTTCAGAGCGTTGAAAAACAAATAAAAAGAAAGAAAAAGAAAAGCACCCATCGGGTGCTTTTTATAAAGATAGTAAACCCGACAGATTTTAGGTCTGTCGGGTTTATTATTTGTGGGACAAAGTGGGATTGATGAGGATGTTATCATAATATTGTAGGGGAGCATTCCATATGCTCCCGCGTTGCGTTTCAGCGGATATGGGATCCGACCCTACAATCTTGCGTGTAATTATCCACCCTATAAATCAAAATTTGGATCGCATATTGGACGTGCTTTTTTATCTGTGTTTTTTAAAGATACCCTTTTCCTGTTGGGGGATTTGATGTGCACAGAGGTTACGAAGATTCTCTTTATTTCTTGCATACTGCTCTGCAAGCTCAAGAGTTATTTCACCGTTTTGTACGAGCTTTTGAAGTGCGGAGTCCATTGATACACTGCCTTCACTTGATGAGAGGGAGATGAATGTTTCTATCTGGTGAGTTTTGCCTTCTCTGATAAGATTTTTTATAGCGGGATTGACCACCATCGCCTCACACGCGAGGACTCTACCCTCGCCGTTCCTTTTTGGCAACAGCTTTTGTGTAAGAACACAGCAAAGCGTATTTGAAAGCTGCATTTTTATCTGTGACTGTGCACCATCGGGGAATACTCCGACTATTCTGTCAAGCGTATCTGCGGCGGAGTTGGTGTGCAGAGTAGCAAAAACAAGATGGCCTGTTTCTGCCGCGGTGAGAGCCGCTTCTATGGTTTCAAAATCGCGCATTTCGCCTATCATTATGACGTCGGGATCCTCACGCAGGATCGAGCGAAGTCCGCTTGCATAGCTTTTTGTGTCCACACCGACCTCACGCTGACTTATAATGCATTTATCGGCGTCAAAAATATATTCAACAGGGTCTTCAAGCGTGATGATGTGCCCATATCTTGTATGATTTATTCTGTCAAGAATGGAAGCGAGGGTCGTGCTTTTGCCCGCACCCGTTTCGCCTGTTACGAGAACGATACCGTTCTTGAGATTTGGAATATCTGTAACGCAATCGGGCAATCCGAGCTCCTCTATCTGCGGTATATGATTGCTGAAAATTCGAAGTGCTATGGAGAGCTGTCTGCTTTGACGGTAAACGTTGCCTCTGACTCTTATTCCACAAGGGAAGGTAAATCCAACATCAGCTTCGCCGATAGTTGAGATCTTTTCGAAATTCTCGCCGAGCAGATAGCGCGCGAAGCTCTCTATTTGCTTATTATCGACCTTTTCATCGGTCAGATTGACTATTTTCCCGTCTATCCTGCACTTTATTGGCATATCGCAGATCATATGAATGTCGGATGCGTGCTTTTCTGCCGCAAGCTCAACTAATTTGTTTATATCAAAAAGCATTATTTATCTCCGAAGCTTATTTTGAAAAATCAAGTGCAACTATATCGTATGCAAAGAATAACTTGCCGAATATGTACTTATTTGATGCGCTTTCGGTAAGGGTGATCACCTTGCCGTCATACCAGTCCATATCCTCGCCCATTGCGGGTCCGCTGATCTGCTTGATGCACTCACCGAGGAAATACACGGGTGCGCCGTCAAGGGTGTTACCCGAGTCAGTTGCATCGCTCTCGTCGTATACGTAATACTGCGTGCTTGTGAGTCCGTATGAGGTAGAAAGAACTATTTTTCCGTCGGGAGTAAAGCAAACTCCCTGAGCGTAGTCACCAATGGAATATATTTTGTCGGGATTTTCAAGGTCGTTGTGGCTGTATCTTTCTATAATGGAGTGATTGGTGCCACTTGAGGTTTCGTATACGTGCTCCTTTTGCTCCTCGGCGGGATTATTGAATTCTCCTACATAAACGTAATTCTCATCAGCGTAAACGAAGGACGCCGCGCTATTTACCTTTACACCTGCGCCTATATCGATGATATCGCCATTCTTTGCGTTAAGGATGTCGGTCAAGGAGAAAACGTAGAGCTTGCTACCGTTTGAGATATATACCGTGTCACCTGTGAGCGCGATTCCGCCCGCGTGACCGGTGTAGCTCTTACCCTCGCGAGTAAGCTCAACGTAGTATGAATTACTGTCAAGATCGGTAACGTAAATGCGGCTGTTGGATTTATCATCCATATAGCCCGAAACGAGAATGACACCGTTCTCCTCGGATACACATATACCCTGGCACACAAAGCCGTCGTTAAGACCGGGATTTGTGCATACTCTTTCTTCCATCGAATAATAATCCGCATAAATAACAAATTTTAAGGCATTGAGACCGCCAATTACTACAAAAATGATGCATAAAACGATTGCCAAAAAAATGCTTAATGCTTTAGCTATACCTGCCATAATTTTTCCTCTTTTCTTTACTCAAATACTTTTGCTTGAATAGATTGCACTTAAAGTGCGTTTTTCTGTCTTATGTTCATTTTATCATAAATGTATAAAAACTGCAAGGGCTTTTTTAAATATACTCCTATGAACAGTATTTATTTTATTTAAAAGCTATTTATTTTTGCGAACAAATATGTTATTATATAAGTGCATATGATAAAAGTTAATTGCTTGGAGGATGTATGGAAAAATTAAAGTGTCTATGGCAGGGCTTTGCAGACAAAAATCCAAAGCTCTCACAATGGGTAAGAGAGGGCGGACTTTTCTTTCTCGTCAGCAATCTGATAACCATTGTTAGAGGTGTTCTCGTTACACTGTTGGAGCCTGCGTTCAGCTTTTTGGGAAGAGAAGCTGTCGGCTTTCCAAATTTATTACTCAATCTTTTTGGAATTGAATTTTCGTGGTATATAATAGGCGCTTCCGAAACGCAGGGTGGGGCCGCATATTTCGCGTCGTTCATTATGGCTTTATGGTTATGTGAGATTATAAATTTCTTTTTGCAAAGAAAATTTGTTTTCCGCAGTAACGGTAAAATGGGACGTCAAGCGCTGCGGTATTTTCTTACCTTTCTTGTAGTTACTTGTGTAGTAAATGCGGTGAGTAACATTTGGATAGGCGTTGCAAGTTATTTCGTGCCGCCTCTTGTTTACAATTTGGGTACTACGTTTATCACCGGTGGTGTTGCTATGGTCGTATTCTTCTTTGCAAACAAAATAATTTTTACTTAGGCAAGAGAGAATAATACTAATACGTTTTAAATCCGCTTCTTTAAGCGCTTTAGACGCTTGCACCTTTTGTCCGGGTACGTTAAAAGCGGGTACACTCAATTTGAGTGTACCCGCATATTTTTAATTAAATCGGACTATTTTGTTTGCTATTTTATAGATAAGCCCACTGAACGCGCGTCCGAACTTGCCCTTGATACAAATAAAGGTGAGGGGTGTAAAATATCTAAAATGCTTGCCCCATTTTTCATCGTGAGCGATACAGTCGCGCCACATTTGATTTAAGGCTTCGTCGCTTTCGTTGGTCTTATTAAGACGAGTGAATAAAATAGAGATGCCAAACATCATAAACATCTCGTGCTTGAGATATTTTTTGAGCTTGGGTTCTTTAATTTCGTTAAAGTGGAAGGATTCAAAGCTTTTTTTGGTTACGAGTATCTGGTGAGTGTAGCGTCCCATCATAACGTTTCGTTGAACCGATTGGTCCGGTCTGCCTATCCAATAACGGTATAGATCGTGGGGGAAATAGTACATCCTTTTTACGAGGGGGAGAGTCTTGCATACCATAAGATTATCCTCGTAGAATATCTTTTTTGGCAATGGCTCAAACCACCTTTTCATCAGCTCTGTGCGGAATGTGCAGGAGTGGATAGTAAGCATTTGATGGATTTTAAACGGTTTGGAATCGCGCCACTCAAAGATCTTATTTTTGGGGAGAACGCTTGAATAGTCTATTGAGCGATCACCGATGCCATCGGTATGTACATAGTAATAATTTGTTACTGCCAGATCAACTCCGCCATCACGCTCACAACGTTCAAGAGCGTCAAGAAAGGCAGAAAAGTCGTCGCTTAGCACGTCATCACTGTCCACAACCTTAAAATACGTACCGCTTGCATTTTTAACACCTTGATTTATTCCTTCTCCGTGACCACCGTTTTCCTGATGAACAACCTTGACTATTTCGGAATATTTTTCAGCATAGGAATCTGCGATTTTACCCGTATTATCGGTCGAACCGTCATCAATGATAATTATCTCCACTCTGTTGCCGCCGACAAGCAGGCTGTTGATACAGTTTTCCATATAATCCTGCGAATTATAGCAGGGAACGGTGACGGTCAATAATTTGTTATTGCTCATAAAAGCTCTCTTTCTGCGGCATCAAGAGCCGCCAGTATTACAGCATCCATGTCGAAATACTTATACTGTCCCAATCTTCCGCCGAATATGACGTTTTTCTCATTTTCGGCAAGCAGACGGTATTTTTCATAAAGATCAGAATTTTGATCGTCGTTTATCGGATAATACGGTTCTACTCCCTTGACCCATTCTTGGCTGTACTCTCTCGAAATAACAGTTTTAGGTTGAGATCCAAAGGTAAAGTGCTTATGCTCGATTATTCTTGTATAGGGTGTGTGCTCATCGGTATAGTTAATGACCGCATTGCCCTGATAGTTCTCCATATCCAATATTTCATTTTCAAATCGAACGCTGCGATAACTCAGCTCACCGAAGCAAAAATCAAAATATTCATCAATAGCGCCCGTATAAACTATCTTTTCAGCCGTGCCCTCAAGGGAGTCTTTTTCTTTAAGATAGTCAACGTTAAGTCGTACAGAAATTCCGTCAAGCATTTTTTCTACCATTTTTGTATATCCATCGGTGGGGATGCCCTGATAGAGCGCATTGAAATAATTATTGTCAAAGGTAAAGCGAACGGGAAGACGCTTTATAATGGATGCCGGCAATTCGCTGCAAGCTCTGCCCCATTGCTTTTGAGTATAGCCCTTTACAAGGCGCTCGTAAATATCAGTGCCGACAAGAGAGATAGCTTGCTCTTCAAGATTGTGTGGCTCGGTAATACCGGCTGCCTCTCTTTGACGGGCTATCATCTGTTGCGCCTCTGCCGGAGTTACCACTCCCCACATTTTGTTGAATGTATACATATTGAAGGGAAGAGAATACAGCTCACCGTGATAATTCGCCACGGGGGAATTCGTATATCGATTAAAATGGGCAAATTGATTTACAAAATTCCAAACCCTTTCGTTATTTGTGTGAAAAATATGCGCGCCGTATTTATGCACGTGTATATCTTCAATGACCTCGGTATAGACGTTGCCTGCAATATGGTCACGTCTGTCTATAACTGCAACCTTTTTGCCCGCATTGGCAAGCCGACGCGCGAATGTTGCGCCGTAAAGTCCTGCTCCGACTATAAGATAATCATATTTCATACTGTTGTACGTGCGAATTTCGCACTTCTCCCTTCCGAAAAGCCACACTATTGCGCGTCAATTCTTTTTTGCATCCTCTGCTCGATGAGACTGACGTATTGCTTTTTAGTCGTGTGCAATCGTTCTCAAGATCCTCTACCTGCTGTAAATTTATGAGTACCATTTGCTTCTGCCGCGGATATTCCGTCCATAAATTTTATTTCAACGTCCATAAAAATAACTATACAAAAGGTTTGTATCTCAGTATTGTATAACTATATTTAAGTAATTATATCACTATTTTCCACAAAATACAATAGTAAAAAACAAAAAAGCGCACCGTGAGTCCGACTTATCAGAGGATACTCACGGTGCATTTAGTTTTAACAATTAATGATTGAGTATGAACGCCTTTGTTCTGGGGTGAAAGAAAACGTAGAATACCGGAACAAGGGAGAGGGCGGAGCCCACGGCGAATACTATGTAGAGGGGGAATATATCTCCAAGTACACCGTATATTACAGATGACAAAGCTGATCCGCCAATTGAGGCTGAGGTGATAAATCCCATAATAGCGCCCCTGTTTTCTTCCGGAAGAGCAAGCATAAGTGAAGCATTGAAAATGGAATTTCCCGCAGCATTCAAAAATCCGCTGATAAATGCCATAATGCACATCGGCAAGAATTGTGTTGACAAAAAGGTCATTATCATACACAAGCAAGAAGCAGTAAAGCTTATGGACATCGCCCAAAATCTCACCTTGGAGCTGAGCTTGAATATGCCTAAAAGAACAACTGAAATGAGTGATGCTGCAGTCCATACCGACAGAAGATATCCGTATTGCTCGACCGAAAATCCCTTTTCCATAGTGAATGGCAACATCAAGGTAAAAGGACCCGCGCCGAGCAGATTGATTATCAGTAAGCCGGGAATGAAAAGCTGAAGGTGAGAGTCTGAAAATATCTCTCTTAAAGCTGTTTTTGAATCGCGCAAGATACCATTTACGGTTATTGATTTTCCCTGTTGCACCGTTTTAGGAATAGAAATGAAGAACTCAGATATTGCGGAATAGATATTGCTAAGTCCATTGATAATAACGATAAGCGGTACACCGAAAAATGCCACCATAACACCGCTAAACGCGGTACCTATCATATTTATAGTTGAGTTTACTCCCGAAAACATTGACTGACCGCGAACAATATCGTCATGTGGGATTATGTCGATAAGCGAGGTGTTTGCGGCAGGGGAATAAAACACACCGCCAAGAGCCGCTAAAAATGCCGCAATAAGCACCACGGGAACGCTCAAATTACCCATATATGCAAGAAAGCCTATAATAAGCATCAACACACCTTGAAAAAGGTCGCCGACAACAAGTACCCATTTGCGATTACACTTGTCAACAATGCTGCCGCTGAACGGGGAGAGAAGCATAGTTACAAACATCGAAATAGACGACATTATGCCCATAAGCGCGCTTGAACCCGTTTGATCATATACCCAATAGCCAATAGCAACGCTGTACATCAAATCGCCAATGGTACTGACGGCGCTTCCTTGCAAAAGCAATATATAATCCTTATTCCATAGTTTTTTTGTCATATTTTTAGATCCTCCGTTTTTTATTTCAGTATAATAAAAAAGCAGACGTTTTTCCATACATTTTAATATCCAAATTACAAAAAAGACGCAATTTTTAGTTGCATCTTTTATTATAGCATAAAAATGAATTTGTTTCAACAAAGTGTTGTATGGAAGATAAAAATATAATTTATTACTTTGGCGAAATGGTGTCTGCCTCTATATTTCGACCTCGCATCCGTCAAATGCTACCTCTATATTATACTTTTTCATGCGCTCCGCCAGAACATTGTGTGAGGTGTGAAGTGTCCTTGCCATATGACTGATAAAAAACCTTTTTATGTGTTTTTCAAGCGCGGCCTTCATCTCTAATATCATATTCAAATTATTGTGCTCAAATATACGGTAATCACCCAAAACGTCCCCAATTGTTGCATCAAAAACGGCAAGGTCAATACCGTTACTTTTAATGGCATTTACCTCTTCATACGTTAGCCAAGCTCCGTCGAGACCGTAGAAAACGCTCTTTTCTCCATCTGAAATAATAAAGTGCACAGAGTTATCACAAGTGTGGTGGTTTGCACGCAATGCGGTAATCGTATATCCCCCAATGACCTGTGTTTCTCTTGCGGTCATTGGATAAAAGCGAGCATTGGATAAGTAGCGAACGGTGTGTTCGTTATAGTGATCGGAATGTATATGTGTGTTTATTATATACTTTATCTTACCGGCATTTTTATTAAACGCCTGTAAAGCATTTGAAACGTCAGGTCCCGGATCAATTAGAAGGCAGTCGTCGATCAAAAGAGAAGAATTGCGCCTGAAGCCCTCTATATTACTGTGCTGATGTAAATTCCAATCGGCAGCACCTGTTCCCAAAAAGGTTATTTTCATAAATTTATATCTCTTTTCAATATAGTTTTTAGCGCTCTAAATGGAAGACCTCGTTGATTTTGCGACATACGGGGCTATTATCTGCATTCGTTTCCATAATATCTGCCATGTAGTCCCACCATTTTTGTATACTCTCAGATCCCCCTCTTGATGCCCATATCTCCTCATCTTCTATTTCAAGATATTCAAATAAAAGATCGGTTTCTGGATCGTGGAATATCGTGTAGCTTGTGCAGCCGTCACGATATATGGCTTCTATTATCTCGGGCCACAAGGCAGCGTGACGTTTTTCGTATTCCTCTGCCATTCCCGGATATAATTTCATAACTGAACCCTTGCGCACCATAATAATTCTCCAATCGTTTTTTAATCTATAAAAATTATATCACAGATGTATTTTTTTGTCAATGCTTCACGGATTTATGGGGAGCTTGATATTTTGAACGGAAATATAAATAAAAGTGTGAAAATATAAAATACATTCACAATGATTTTTAAATAATGTTGAAAAATATATCATTTCGTGATATAATATTTTACCAATGATAAAATGATGTCAAAATTTAATCATTACAGGAACGGTTAAATAAAATCAGTTCAATAAATGATAGAAAGGCGGATATGTATGAGAAGAATACATGATTTTTTAAAACAAGCTGGGATATATTATCTTGCCACGGTTGAGGGGGAACGTCCCAGAGTACGTCCTTTTGGAACGATTAACGAGTTTGAGGGCAAGCTGTACATACAGACGGGTAAGATAAAGCCCACGTCAAAGCAGCTTTTGGCAAATCCCAATGCGGAGATCTGCGCTTTTGCGGACGGTGAGTGGATTCGCATAGCTTGTAAGCTTGTTGAGGATGACCGTTTTGAAGCAAAAAAATCCATGCTTGACGCCTATCCCAATCTTCGCAGTATGTATGACGAAAATGACGGCAACACACAGGTGTTCTATATGCAAGACGTTACAGCTACCTTATGTGCCTTTGGAAAAGATCCCGAAATCGTGCGATTTTAAAAACAAAATGGCAAAAGACCGCGCTTAAAAAGGTCAAGATGGCAAATCGGACCTTTCAGCCGCAACGGCAATATTACATCAACTTGATAAGGATTATATAAATGAAAAAATCAAAAACCAAAGGCATTTTGATTGCCGTATTAGCGGCTGCGCTTTATGCTATAAATTCACCGTTTTCAAAGCTATTGCTTGAATATGTGCCCTCAACCCTGATGGCGGGACTTTTGTACATAGGCGCAGGACTTGGAATGGGTGTTATCTCCCTCATTCGCAAGGTGCGAAAGACAGAAAGAACTGAAGAAAAAATCACGAGAGCAGATTTGCCATACACCTTAGCAATGATAGTGCTTGATATTGTCGCCCCCATCTTTTTGTTGTTAGGACTTTCATTTACAACGGCGGCAAACGCTTCGCTTCTGAATAACTTTGAAATTGTTGCGACTGCAATTATCTCCTTGATGATATTCAAGGAGAAAATAAGTTCTCGTTTGTGGAGTGGCATTTTATTTGTTACACTTTCCTGTGTGCTTTTGTCGTTTGAGGACGTATCGAGTCTACGATTTTCTTCGGGCTCACTTCTTATTCTTCTTGCTTGCGTTTGCTGGGGAATTGAAAACAATTGCACAAGAAGATTATCATCTAAGGATCCGCTTGAAATTGTGCTGTTAAAGGGTATATTTTCGGGGCTGGGATCACTTGTCATAGGTCTTTGTATTGGAGAGCGTATCGCTCATTTTTGGAGTGTGTTTGCCGTTCTTATCGTGGGACTTGTGGCTTACGGACTTAGCATTTTCTTCTACGTCTATGCGCAAAGAATCCTTGGCGCGGCAAGAACGAGCGCATATTATGCGATCGCACCATTTATTGGTACGCTTTTGTCCCTAATCATTTTTAGAGATCTGCCTGACTATACGTATTTTATTGCGCTTGGATTTATGATCGTCGGCGCGTGGCTCTGCTCAAGTGATGATCCGATTTTTAAGAATAAAAGCAAATAAAAAAGAAAACCAACCCCGGTGGGTTGGTTTTCTTTTGGTTTAAATAAATTATTGTTTAACTGTTTCGTCGGTAATAGTAGCCATAGCCTCGCTCATTGACATACCGTTTTCAACGGCTACTTTACGAGCTGCGTTAACTGCCTGAATGGTTTTTATGCGATTACCGTCAAGAGAATAACCTCGCATAGCGACGAGAGTGAGAGCCCAAGCGATCATAGGAACAAGGCAGAACAAAACTATTACTACCCAATTCATTCCTTCTGAGTAAGGAGTAACCTTAGTTGGTGCATCCTCTATTCCTATGCAAAGCAATGCGATTGAAACGACAGCCGACGCAAGGCTCGAAACGAGCTTATCAACGAGCGAGAAAAGCGTTCCCATAATACCGGGAATGAACTTGCCCGAACGATAGGTTTCGTAGTCCGCACAGTCTGCAACCATAGGAATGGGCATATCTGCCGTAGCATAATAAGCACCGTAGCCCACACCGAAGAAGAGAATGAATAATACCGTGTAAAGATTGATGGAAATGCCGTTCTCATCGAAAAGACTGAGATTAAGGGCGGGATTGCCCTGCTGCCACATCATGAGAAGCGCGAGCACACCAACGTAGCAGATAAGAGCTATTGCAACGTAGGTCATAAGAGAGCGCTTTTGTCCGTGCTTTTGCGAGGTGCGGACGGTGAGCAGGAAGAAGGGAGCAGAGAACACGTATCCGAGCGCCATAAATACCATATTAAAGGTATCGTAGTTGCCCATCATACAACCGTAAAGCATAATAAGAACGGTAATGTTCTGCGCTATTGCAAGAGCGAGCTTGCAGCCGCCGCCTGCAACCATAAGACGCTGAAGGGGCTTGTTAGTTTTGATTATCTGAACGTATTCGGAAATCTTAACGGCTTCTTGCTTTCCGCCACCGATTCCGAAATACTTTTCGTTATCCTTCTCTGCAATACCGATAACGGCAAGCACGGTAAGAATAGCCGAGATCACAATTCCGACGAATGTCATAATAGCATACCACTGACGGTTATAGTCGCCGGCGAAGGAATCCCACGCCATGACCATACCTACGACCTGCATAATACCCATACCCGCGAGAGAGCCGATGGTATTGAATACCGTAAAGAGAGGACGTTGCTTGGGGTCGTTGGTAAGAACCGTCTGCGCGCTTCTTGTAACGGAGGTCTGGAAGGTGTATCCGATAACCCACACGGCATAAAGGATAATAAAGAGCGTGTAGCGAAGCCACATCCAGTCGGCAGGCACGAGGGGGGTAACGACGTACAAAAGAAGCACGCTCACCGCCATAATAACGTTGCCTATTACCATAAAGGGACGGAATTTACCGAATTTTGTGTTGGTCTTATCCATAAGAGCGCCGATGATCGGGTCGGTAATGGCGTCAAAGATACGCATTCCCGTAACCATAAAGGACGCGAAAACAAACGCAAGTCCAAGAACGGCATTGCCAAACTGCGCTATGTAGGAAAGTATGAGTACGAAATAAACATTAGTTGCGCCGTTGTTCATAGGGAACAAGGCGAGTTGATAAAATTTGGCGCGGTTAACGCCGCTATTTTCATTCATAATTATCTCCTTATGTGTAAGGTAGTAAAAATTACATTTTAAATTGAATATCAGGTCCAGTTGCCGCCGCCGGCAATCTTTTTGCCCAATTTGTATGAGAGGTTGGAATGCTTTGCGTGGCGAATAACTATAGTATCGCTTTGATCACCCGAGGTGGCACAAAGCTCGACCTCACCCTTTAAGGGAACACGGAACGTAAATACTCTGCTACCTTTTTGTGTTTCGAATTTCTCGCCGTTTACGTAGAGAGTAACTTCAGGGCAGTTTGAGTAAACCTTAACC
Organism: uncultured Lachnospiraceae bacterium; assembly: GCA_964559465.1. GTDB lineage: Bacteria > Bacillota > Clostridia > Oscillospirales > CAG-272 > RGIG4608. Next base: position 5,469 of record CAZLIB010000003.1, on the reverse strand, counting down.
TGTGTTTTTTTCTCCGTGCGATCTACGTAGCGTCTGCCGGCAATATATACAAAGGGGTCTTTTGACCACCAAGCCTTGTAAAGATAGAAGCTGTCTTTTTTGATTTTTCTGTCAAAGGTGACAAGTCCCTTGTGGTTCATACCCGGTTCGCCACCTTGATTTCTTGCATCGGCAGCAAAGTCGAACATGTTCCAAAGGTGTGTTGCCCACATAAATGGGCGCTTATCAAAGAAGTTAAGCATATACTCGTTATATTTGCATTGATATTCTTCACTCTGATCACCTCTTCTGGGGTGGGAGGAGTGAAGATTGGGCATACACTCACAGCCGTACTCCGAGTACCCAAGACAACGGTTTGGATAACGCTTGTGGAAGTAATCCACCCAAATATTGTTGAGCCACATAAAAGGAGTATACCAACCAAGGTACAAATTCCAGCTTACGATATCGGACAGATGCCCCACGGAATCGAACGGAGCACACATTGCATAGCAAGCAAGAGTTGTGGGACGGCTGGGGTCCATTTCATGAATGAGGTCATTGAGCACTTTATGGTTGTCAAGCATATCCGCACGTTTTTTTGTGGATATAGTAATCTCGTTTGAAATACCCCAAACGCATATGGACGGATGGTTGTAGCACTGAACCACAAGCTCCTTCATTTGAGATACGGTGTTTTCTCTACCGTTTGGCATATGCTCGGAGATATAGGGGATTTCTGCCCATACTACCATACCGTATTCATCGCAAAGATCGTAAAAATACTGATCGTGCTGATAGTGCGCAAGACGGATTGTGTTAGCACCTATCTCGCGTATAATAGCCATATCGGTATCGTGATGCTCCTTAGTGATGGCATTTCCGATACCCTTCCAGTCCTGATGACGGCAAACTCCGCGAAGGGGATACTCCTTGCCATTTAAGAAAAAGCCTTTATTAGAGTCAATTTTGAACGAGCGTATGCCGAATCGGCATCCTACTTGGTCAACGGGCTTATTGTCGACGATAAGAGTTGCCTCACAATAATAAAGATACGGGTCGACTGTGCCGTGCCATAGGTGTGCTTTTTCAATGACGATAGTTTCATCATCGTCGTCGCCCGAGCCCACAATATTACCTTCAGCATCCTTAAGGATGATCTCAACTCTTCCGGATTCGGCATTATGCCAGCTGCGCACCCAAATAGCAGCATCTTCGCCCGCGACCTCGGGGCAAACGGCAAGTCCGCACCCGCCGAAGTAATCAAGATCAAAGTGATATTTATTTACAACGATCAGCTTTACGTCACGGTAGATGCCACCGTAAAAGGTAAAATCTGCCTTCTGCGGATAAACTCTATCATTTTTAGAATTGTCAACCTCTACTATCATATGGTTCTCTGCCGAGAGGTAATCGGTAATATCCGCACGGAAGGTGGAATAGCCGCCGTCGTGAGTCATAACTACCGCTCCGTTCAGAATAACCCTTGCAGAAGCGTTGACACCATTGAATTCGAGATAGACTCTCTCGTTCTCCGAGTGCTCGGGCGCGGAAAAATCCTTCTCGTAAACACAGGTGCCGCGATAATAATCATCACCGCCGTCCTGACCGTCGATGTTATTCCAAGTATGTGGAATGTTTACTGCCATTTCGCTACCGTCGTGATAGCGAAACAACCAATTTTCATTGATAAGCAGTTCTTTTCTCATATAAACTCCTGACAAAAATCTCCCTGTCCCATTTGCGCTGGTATAGCAACGGACAGGGAGATTAATTAAATTAGTCTAAATTCGTAGTTGAAACTATTCAGTCTTGCTTTAGATCAAGGTGAATATAAGCAATATAATGAGCAATATTGCAAGTGCGAGAATAGCAAGAGTGATGTTGGTAATAGTTTGGATGATTGCGGGAGTAGTTGCAATTACTGTTGTTTCTGCACCAACGCCATTCATAGCTGCGGAGTTGATGATGGTGTAAAGGTTGTGATGCATAGCCTCACGCATAGCGTTAACGAATACGGGATCATCCTTAGCTGCCTCGATATCGTTAGTAGCATAAGACATCATTGCGTCGAAGCAAGTTACACCGCCCGCCATAATAGCGTCGATAGCATTGCAGTTTTCGGTGATCATATTGTCGGTGATATGCATGGAGTTGTTACCCCATTCCCCGCGAAGGATACCTGTCATAAGACCGTAGTTAGCAGCGGACCAAGTTGTACCCCAACGAGTATAAGCAGTCATAACGCCACCGCGTCCGTCATTTTCCTCAAGTGCCTTTTGGAATGCCTTAAGGTAAATTTCACGTGCTGCCTGTTCTGTGAGCCATACAGCCTGACCAAGACGATCCTGCTCGGAGTCATTGAGAGCGAAGTGTTTCATAACAACATCAACGCCCTTGGAAAGAATACCCTTAACCTCGGTGCCGCCCATTTCACCTGCAAGGAAGCCGTCCTCAGAGTAGTACTCGAAGTTACGTCCGCCATAAGGAGTGCGGTGAATGTTAGCGCCGGGACCGTAGAGACAGGAAACTCCTGCGTCGATGCAGTCATTACCGATCATAACACCAACCTGGTGCATAAGATCAAGGTTAAACGTAGCAGACATAACATCCTCTGATACGAAAGCAGTAGCTTCTGCCTGAAGACCTGAACCGAAGAGAGAAACTGTAAGTCCCTGAGGACCGTTTTCGTCACGTGAGCCGGGAGCGTTTACGGAAGCAACGGGGTGTCTCCAGTGGAAGCAGTCACCGATAGTGATAAGCTCTTCAAGAGTAACCTGATTGAGAAGCTTGTCCCAAGCGGGATCGTCGTAATCGCGAGCTGCCATGATACCGTCGTTATCTTCGTCCATTTCAAACATATCATAAAGTGAAAGATCACCCTCTTGACCGATAATTGGCATTTTATCCCAGCCATTATCGGCTATTATCTTGTCATATTCAGCCTTCAAATTCTCATTTTCTGCTTTATTGAGATAACGGTTGTCAAGCTCCTGAGCCATAGCAACGGTAAGAATGAGCTTGTACTGACCTGTGGGCCAAGTGCCGTCCCAGTCATTTCTGGAAAGCATCTTAACCACCTCTTCACCGTAGTAAAGGTTAGGATCGGAATTATCAAGCTGATTTGTAATAGGTGTACCGTTAAGAGATGTAGAATAAGTTGTTGTATCAAGAGCATCATACTCCTCACTCTTAACAAGATCTGCATTGCCGCCCTCTACAGTATAGCCCATAGCAGCAAGTACGTTGAGGTTAGCATTGTGAGCATCAGTAGCCGCTGTGAAGTAGTAGGTACCTGCATCAAGAATGTATGTGCCTGCACCGTAAGCATCGTAAGCAGCCATATCGCGTTCGTCAACAGTGATAGTAAGAATCTCGGATGCGCCTGCCTCAAGAATAGCAGTCTTACCGAAGCCGATAAGCTGAACTGCAGCCTTTTCTATCTTGTTTGTAATATCATAATCGGTGTAGGGAGAGGAAAGGTAGATCTGAACTGTTTCCTTGCCTGCAACGTCACCCGTGTTAGTAACCTTAATACTGATGTTATAGCACTTTTCGCCGTACTCGTTAGTGCCTTCGGTAATAGTCATATCGCTATATTCGAATGTGGTGTAGGAAAGACCGTAACCAAAGGGGAAAGCAACTTCGCTTGAATACTCTTCGTCATAGTTGCCTGCGTTACCCTTGCCCATAATAGCGTCAGCAAAACGGGTCTCGTAGTATTTGTATCCTACGTAGATGCCTTCCTGATATACCATAAATGTGGAGATAGCCTCGGGGATATTAACGCCGTCAGCAAGTGTGTACTGCTGAGCAATGAAATTAATCATTGCGGGATTCTTCAAATTGTCGTAGTAGTAAGAGTCAACAAGACTACCGGAGGGATTGATCTTACCTGCAAGGATATCGGTAACTGCGTTGGTACCCGTGATACCAAGACCGCCAACCCACAAGCAAGCGTCAACAGAATAATTATCGTCCTTAAGGAAGTCGACCTCAAGTGCGTTTGATGTATTGATAAGAACTATGATCGATTTGATTTTGCCTTCTGCCTTAAGATCGGTAGCATACTTAAGGAGCGCTCTCTCGTTAGCGTTGAGCTCGAGATAGTTCTGTGCATTTTCCTGACCCTCGTAGCCGGGGAAGGAGCAATCGTAGCCCTCACCGCCAACACGGGAGAAGGTAATAATAACTGCATCACCGTATGTGGAGATGGAGTTCTTTACGTCTGTGGGATAATCCTTGGGGTCGATCTCGAGAATGGGAGCCTGACCTGCGAGAACTGCGCTCTCGCCCTTGGAGTCACCGGATGCTTTTTCGATAGACTCCATAATATCTTGTGCCTCTTTGCTTCCGTACCAGTCCCAAAGAGTTGAGTTAACCTCAAATCCGGATTTTTCAAGAGCTGCCCTGAGGTCGTCGGCTTTAGATGCATCAACGTTACCTGAGCCCGTACCGCCGTAGGTAAGATCTACGGAATTAACGGAAAGTGTGCTAACCTTTGCGCCGTTAGCAAGGGGAAGTGCGCCATTGTTTGTCAAAAGAACTGCGCCTTCTGCTTCAAGATCATAGCAAAGCTGCCAGCCTGCCGTAAGTCTGTCTGCTTCAGATTCGTAGTCGCCTTTGTAATAAATAGCATTTGGATCTTCATTTTCAAGCTTCCAGAATTTGTTTCCGGGGAAGAGAAGTGAAATTGTGTTGTCGAACATTCTGACAACGATGTTCACCGGGATCAAGATTACCAGAAGAACGACCATAAAAATGCATAAAAATCTAATGAAACCCATATGTTTCTCCTTTTTTTGCAGTGTGACTGCATTATTTTTTTCGCTCGGTATTTTCGAGCGGTGTCGGTGAGATTATTTTAACATAAGTTGCGGGTAAAGTCAACATAGATTATTATATATATCACAAATATGTGTAGCTTGAACAAATGATAAATTTGTTTTTTTGGTATTAATGCACAACGTAAAATGTCATAGCTTTGAAATAACTATTTTTCATTATAGTTTGCTTGCAACACTCCTTGCTTGGGCTCTTTTACGGAGGTCGTTCGGTAATTCAAAATCTACTCTGAAACAAAAAATCACAGAACACCAAAAGGTGTCCTGTGATTTTTGGTTGAGTGAGTAGAATCCAAAACGACGCTTTACTCATCGATTTTCAACTGCAACGAGTCGTTTTTGTTTTCTTTTACAACCATTAGATATAATGCTTCGGATGTTGGAGAGTCCGTTTCTCGTTCACCTGTTTCAAGAAAATTTCTTTTTTATCCCTTCGAGAACCAATAGTCCGCTTTTAGGAGCCCTCTCATTGCTCAATTCCAGCAAACGCCGTTATCATCAAATACAGCCGACGATGAGTTTGACGAGGTTACGCTTGCTGAACTGCTTCCGAGATAGATTGCCATTGCAGAAAGACTGCAAGGCATTTTTACCGTTACTACGGTTTTCGAGCTAACTGTTACTGTCAAATATGAGCCGGAGGACA
>CAZLIB010000002.1:0-29603 GCA_964559465.1 uncultured Lachnospiraceae bacterium | reverse complement strand
CGGAAACGACGATAAGAGATCCGGTGGGGCCGTCGCCGTTTACACGGAGGGTTACGGAGTCGTCCTTGCCTTTAAGCATATTGCCCATCATAGAGCCTGCGGTAAGGAGGCGGCCCAGAGCGGCGGTTACAACGGCAGAGGTCTTGTGGATCTGCTCTGCTCGATTTACGATATCGGTAGTGTCGACGGCGGTAGCCATTACCTCACCGTCGGAAGTGATACATCTGATAAGCTTTCCCATTATTTTACCTTTCTTGCAACATAGATATTTCTCTGAGTATCTTCCTTTGGAGGAAGAAGTGTATTTTCGCCGTACACCGCTTCGAGGGTAAAGCCTGCCTCTATCAAGGCTTCCTTTATTTCATCGTCGGTATAGGCACGTTCTTTAATAATTTCGCGAACCGTTTCTTTCTTTAAAAATCCGGTCTTGTAGGTTATATCAAGGGTTATCTCCACCGTAACGTCGTCTTTCAGCAGGCGGTTGGTCCAGTAGCAGGTAACTCCCCTCTTTTTGGTTTTATAAAAGCTGTTACCCAAAATTTCTTTATGCTTATATGGGGTATTCATATCGAAAACGAAAAGTCTTTCGGGCTCTAAAAACAGAGATATTTTTTTAATGGTCTCCTTAAGCTCGCCGTAGTCGGTTATGTGGTTAAGGCTGTCGAGACAGGAAACGGCGCCGTCTACAGTACCGAAAAGATCCAACTCGCTCCCCTTCTGACAGAGATATAAAACCGGGGTTTCCAGTTCTTCGTTCTTATCCCTTGCTTCGCAGAGCATTCCTTCCGACATATCGACCCCTATGACCTCGATACCCATTTTGGAAAACTCTACCGAGAAATTTCCCGTTCCGCAGGCAAAATCAAGCAAAAGAGAAGGGCACCTGTCCTTCTCTTTAAAAATATTTATAAGATATTCCGCCCTTTTCTTATAGTTTACGTCGTAGGTCAGAAGATCGTAAAAGGGGGAAAAGTTATTATAGTTACTCATCTATTTTTGAAAGCAGATGTTCGAAATATTCCTTGTCCTCGGCCATAGCCCGCTTTACGCGGCTGACAGTAGCGGAGCTGGCTCCCGTCTGAGCGACGATGTCGGTATATACGCGGTTTTCGGAAAGGAGCTTTGCAACATAAAGACGCTGAGCCATAAGCTGGATCTCCTTTTCGGTACAAAGAAAGCGGAAAAAGTTCACAGCCTCATCGGGGTTTTCAATAGCGGCGGCAGATCTGTAAAAATAGTCGGCGGCAACTTCGCGTTTTTTATCCATAACGATTCTCCTAAAGATTATATTTGTCCTGCAATGCTTTTAAAGTAGTCGACAGTTTCGGCAACCGCGATGTCGATAAGCTCTTTTTTGGTGGCTTCGGGAGCGTCGCCCTCGGCAATGCTGAATATTTCGCTTTTGGCAACCTCGCCCTTACCCATTATAAGGTTTAAAAGCTCCTTTTTATCGGATGAGGCCGAAGAGGAAATAATGTTAACGTAGGTTACCGACTCCTTAACGATGCTGCCTATAGCAAGAGCGGCGTACTCGGCCATCTCGTCGTTTTTTATTTCGAAAAGGTCGGCGGCAGGGGCGGCGGGAGCTTCCTCGGTCTTTACCGTGATGTTATCAAACGTAGTCTCCTCCTCGAGTTCGGTCACACTGAAGCCCTGCGTCGCGGGTTCAGCAGGTAAGACTTCCTCCACCGCTACGGTCTCCTCAGCGGCGGCTTTAAGGGAGTCGAGCTCGGCCTTGAGCGAGGCGTTTTCGTCCCTGTAAGCCGTAAGCTGACGCTGCAGAGTGTTAACGCTGTCAACAAGGCTGTTCATTTTTAAGATAAGTTCTTTTTTACGCACGTCCTCTTCCTCCTCTGTTTCAGTCTCGGACGGGGGTTCTTCCTTTGTGAGGGTCTCTATCTTACCCGGCTTGGTGTAATTTTCGGTTTCTAAGGGCAGGTCCTTCTTTTTAAGGCTGTAGCGCACTGCCTCGTTGATAAGATAGTAGATTACGGCAAAAAGAGGTACTCCGATAAGCATTCCTACTATACCGAAAAGTCCGCCGCCGAGAACGATGGCGAAAACTACCCAGAAGGGGGAAAGACCTGTCGAATCGCCCAGAATTTTGGGGCTTAAGATATTTCCGTCAAAAACGTTAAGAAGTATTATAAATATTGCGAAATAGATTCCCTTAAGGGGATCTACAAGGGTTATTAAAAGTATACTTGGGATCGCACCTATGTAGGGACCGAACACGGGAATTACGTTGGTAATACCTATCACTACCGAAACCAGTATGGCATAGGGCATATTGAGAAGGGAAGAGCCGATAAAGCAAAGTATGCCGACTATCATCGAATCGATAAGGGTTCCGCTGATAAACCCACCGAAGACCTCGTGGGCTTTTTTCAAAACGGTTATGGTCCCCTCCGACGCTCCTGGGCCCATCACGGCGTAAAACACCTTTTTAAACTGCGCCTTGAAGGTCTCCTTGCTGAGGAGCAGGTATACCGCAACCACGATTCCGATAATAAGATCGAAGATGAAGTTGGCCGTTTTCATAACGCCCGAGGCAATTGTACCTGCATAGCCCGTAGCCCAACTGAGCAGGTCGGTCTGCACCCATTTCTTCTCGTAATCAAGGAAGGAGGTTGCAAACTCGGAAAGCTGTGGGTGCTCGTCAAGATAGGCGGTTATCCATTTGGCGGCGGCGTCTATCTTAGAGGGAAGGGTCTGTATAAGGGACATCACGCTGGAATAAAGCTCCGGCACGACGAGGTAGACCAGCACGGCAATAACCGATAAAAAGAGTATGAGAGACAGAATGATAGATATCATTCTGGATATTTTATAACCGATTTTTTTAAACTTTAAAACTCCGACGAAGAACTTTTTAAGGTATTTGTCGAAGAATTTCATTACGGGATTCGCGAGATATGCGATTACAAAGCCCATAACTATGGGCTGAAGCACCGAAACCACGGTAAAGAGCGCGTTTTTTACCGAATTTATCTTAAAAAGGAAAAAGAACAGAATAAGAATACCCGAAAGAACGCCGAAGGCTGTAAGTCCGACGCGTTTGAAGTTATCCTGAGACCTTACGTTTTTGTTAGGCTCTTTCATTCTTTTTCTCCTTTCTTTTAAGCTTTACACAAACGATTGCTAAGGTAAGGGCGGCCGCAAGAAGTATTCCCGAGGAGTCGATAAAAACGTCCCGTATCTCCCCCGAACGGCCGGCAACGAAAAGCTGATGTATTTCGTCTGATACGGCAAAGGCTACGCATACCGAAACCGAGGAGATAAACTTAGTCTTCAACTTCAGGCTATAGGTATTAAAGGCCAGAGCACAAAACAGACCCATGGCAAAATAGGAAAGAAAGTGTGCCGATTTTCGGATGAAAAAACTGGCTTCGCTTATAAGGGAAAGTTTTTCGGTAGTATTCATATCGCCGTAATCAGGGACAAACACCGAAAAGAGTTTGTCGGTAAAGGCGTCCGAAAGGCCGGAGGACTGATCTGCGTTCTTTGCAGAATTCAGAAATACAACAGTCATTATAAGCAGGGTGATCGCCCAAAAGACGTAACGTAAAACTATTTTCCTGCTCATAATTTTTCATTAAGACCGTCGATGGCAGCCTGCAATACGGGGTCTTCGCTGTCGGTAAGCAGATAGCGGTATATCTTCTGTTGTTCGGTAAGCTCGACGGGGATTTCGGGCTCTATTCCCTTTTCGTTAAAGGAAACGTCGTTATGGACGAAGAATTCGGCAATGGTTATTACTACCGCCGAGCCGTCAGAAAGACTGTAGGTTCCCTGCATAACGCCCTTCCCGTAGGTTTTTGCCCCCACCGAGAAGCCCTTTTCAAACTCTATAAGAGAGGCGGTGAAAAGCTCTGCGGCAGATGCGGTTGCACCGTCGGTAAGGATGACCATAGGAAGGTCTGTTTCTTCTTTATCCGAGACGGCAACCGTCTCAATCGAGCCGTCGGCGTATTTTGCAGTCATTATGGTCCCTTCGGGACAGAGAAAATCCACCATTTCGGTAACCGAATCTACAGTTCCTCCGCCGTTTCCGCGCAGGTCGAATATAAGGGCGTCGGCGCCCTGCTCAATAAGACCCTTCACCGCGGCTTTAAACTGTGCGGGGGTCTCATCGTTGAAGGAAAGAATTTCTACGTAGCCGTAGCCGCTGTCCAGCATACGGGGAAAGACGGTCTGGGATACGAATTCGGAATAGGTCACCTTAACGGTGAGGGTCTTCTCCCCTCTTACGACCGTAAGCTCCACCGTTTCGCCTATTTCACGCACGATACTGTCTACCGCCGCGGAAAAACCGGTTTCGGGCACGGGAACCGAATCGATGGCGGCGATCTGATCGCCTACCTTAAGACCCGCCTTATTTGCAGGGGCGTTTTCGTAAACGTTTTTAACGTAAAGATTTCCCGTATCGGGATGCTGAACCACAACTATACCTATACCCGTTGCATTGCCCTTAAGGTCCTCTGAACGCAGGGTCGAATCGGAAGCGTCCAGATAGGTGGCATACTTATCCCCTATTCCGTAGACATAGCCCTGAAGGATGGCTTTTTCTATAGCTTCGGGGTCGGTCTCGCCGTAATAGTAGCGGTCGATAATGCTCTGCAGTTCGGTAAGCTTGGTATAGGCAGTGGGTTCTACCGTGAAGTAAGCCTTGTAGAAGGAAAAAGAGGCTAAAACACTGATAACCGCGGTCAAAACCACGGCCAAAATAGTTACGGATATAGTTTTTTGGGGCTTTACAGGTACTGAAACTTCTTTTTCTTCCATACTGCTCCTTAAAAATCAAAATGCCAAGCAAGGGGCATTACGCCCCTTGCTTTGATGCTTAATAATAGTTCATAGGATTGACGGCAACACCGTTCTTACGGATCTCGAAATGGAGATGGTAACCCGAGGAATGACCTGTGGTGCCGACCTTTCCTACCTGCTGTCCCTTTCCGACCTTCTGACCGGAGGTAACGGTAATGCTGCTTAAATGGGCGTATACCGAACGGTAATGAACGCCGTTATAATAGCCATGGTCTACAGAAAGATAGTTACCGTAGCCGCCTCCGCAGCCACAGCTCCAGATATAGCTTCCGTTCCACTTTCCGTAGTTGTGGGTACAGCTGTTACACCACACCTTAACGGTACCCGAAGCAATAGCTACGACCTTTGCGTTAGCGATTCCGCCCTGAGCAATATCGATACCCGCGTGCTGGGTGTTCCAGCGGCTTCCGTAGTCGGAGGTACGGTTGGTAAAGCCGGGCACAGGCCAGGTGAAGATTCCGTCGAAGGGAGAATTATCTACCGGATCGTCCACGCGGCTGAGTTCATCTTTTACCCTATTCCAGTCCTTGATATCCTGCTCATACTTGTTTATCTGAGCATTGGAGTCGGAAATATCGGAATTGATGCCTGCGATAACGCCATTGATCTCGGCGACCTGAGCATCCAGCTTCTTCTGCTTTTCGTTAAGGGTTGCTTTTATTCCCTTCTGCTCTTCGATAAGCTTTTTGTTTTCGGCGGTCTTTTCTTCAATAACGCCGATCATCTCAACGATATCCTCGATCATACGCTTATCGCGGCGGGAAATGTTGAGGGATGCCTGAGAAAGGGAAATGAAATCAGCAAAGGTTTCGGCTCCCAGGAGAATTTCGATGCCGTTGCCTGCGCTACTGCTCATATATATGGTGCGGATGCGCTGTTTATACTCGAAGATCTTTTTCTCCATCTCCTTGTTTTTAGCAGCTATCTCCTTCTCGTTTTCGGCGATAAGGGCGTTGGTTTCTTCAATTTTATCGTTGCAGAGAGCTATCTGCTGCTGTATATTATAGATCTGTTCATCGAGCTTAGCCTTGAGAGCGGTCTGATTTGCCTTGTCATTTTTAAGGCCTGCGATCTCCTTCTCAAGCTTGTCTGCCTTGTCCTGAAGCTTGTTTATCTCCTGCTGTACCTGAGAGACGGTGAGGGCCGAAACATGGGGTGCTGCAGAAAAGCAGGTGGCAAACATTACGCCGCATAAAAGCAAGGTAATAAGTCGTTTAAATTTCAAAATAAGTTCCTCCGGAAATTAATTACCGCAATTAAATCGCTGTGAACTCGCTTCCCTCTTTTTTGAGATATTTTCTTATCATTATAGCGCTTCCCACAATACCCGAAAGAATACCGATGCCGGCAAAAACTCCGAATATATAAGGAGCAACGTTTATGAAAGCGATGGTGTCGGTCATACCCAGGGCTCCGCTTACCGCCTCCATTGCGACGCGGTAACAGAAATAGAGCACTCCCATAGAAAGGACGGCCGAAACAAGTCCTATCATAATACCCTCGATAACGAAGGGCAGACGTATGAAGGAATTGGTTGCGCCTACAGCCTTCATTATGCTGATCTCCAGCTTGCGGCTGTACATAGTGACGCGAATGGTGTTGGATACGATAACAAGGGAGATTATAAGCAGAATGGAGATTATCCAGATTCCTGCAATACCGATGCCTTCTTCGATGGCGCTTATCTTCTCGGCCAGATCGGACTGAGACTGCACCGCATCGATTCCCTCGGTGTTTTTGATCTCGTCAAGGGTCTCGCTGAAAAGGGACATATCGCTAAGGGTTATAACGGCTCCGCAGGAAAGAGGATTGCCGTATTCGTCGTCGAATTCAAAGTATTCGGCGGTGCCTTCGGGAATTTGTCCGTTTTCCTTAACGTCGTTAAGGGCGTCTTCGCTGGAAACGTATTCGACCTTAAGAACGTTCTTGATTTTTGCGAGCTTTTCGCAAAGGGCTTTCGCTTCCTCCTCGTTATGGATAACGTAGGCGCTGTCGGGAATGTCGTCGGGGTCGACGAGCTCATTTTTCTCTGCTTCGGAAGAGGTGGTTTCAGAAGAGGTCCCGTCGGAGGTCTCTTCCGAAGAGGCTTCGCCCGAGGAGGCGGACTCAGATGAGACCTGCTCAAAATCTTCGGGATCGTATTTTTCGGAAGCGTTTCCGTAGATCACCGAGATCTTATCGTTGAAGAAAACTCTGATAACGTTTTGCTGTTCAAGGCCGTCGAGGGCCTTGTTTACGTTAAGGGAGATAAGAATTGCAAGTCCGATAAGGACCATGCAGGCCATAAGGACGCCGATAGAGGCAACCGTCATAAGGCGGTTTGACCACATATTCTTAACGCCTTCTTTGGAAAGATAGGAAAGACTTCTCAGCTTCATATATTTCCACCTCCTGCGGCGTTATCGGCAACGATGCGGCCTTCTTCCAGCATAATCACGCGGTGCTGGAAGTCGCGGACAAGGTTGTGGTCGTGGGTAACCATAAGAATGGTGGTTCCCTGACGGTTTATTTCGGTGAGCTTTGCTACGATGTCGTAGGAAAGGTTGGGGTCGACGTTACCCGTAGGCTCGTCGGCGATTATAAGAGTGGGACGGTTAACGAGGGCACGGGCAAGGCCTACGCGCTGCTGCTCACCGCCAGACAACTGGCCGGGCATAGAGCGGGCCTTGTTTCCGAGGCCGACCATACTGAGCACCGCCGAAACGTCTCTTCTTATCTTTCGGCGGTCGGCTCCTACGACGTGCATGGCAAATGCGACGTTTTCGAAGACCGACATTGTAGGAATAAGACGGAAATCCTGGAATACGATTCCCATGGTACGGCGAAGCAGGGGAACCTGCTTATTCTTTATCTTCATAAGGTTGAAGCCGTTGACAAAGAGACTTCCGGTATTGGCCTTTTCTTCGCGGACGATAAGCTTCATAAAGGTACTTTTTCCTGCACCCGAAGCGCCTACCACGAAGACGAATTCGCCCGGATTTATACGTATATTCACGTCGTTTAAGGCGTGTGTTCCGGTTTTGTAGGTTTTTGAAACACCCTTAAACTCGATTATGGGACGCTGTGTCCCGTTTTCTGTGGCGTTTATTTTAGGTCATCCTTTCTAATATTTTACGGGGTTGGCCTGAAGATATTTGTTTACCATAAGGGCAATCTTGAAGACGATAGCGTGATCGAATTCGCGAAGATCGAGACCGGTTATACGCTTGATCTTCTCCAGGCGGTAAACAAGAGTATTTCTGTGAACAAAGAGCTTACGGGAGGTTTCGGAAACATTCAGGTTGTTCTCGAAGAACTTCTGAATGGTGAATAAGGTCTCCTGATCGAGGCTCTGAATAGAGCCGCGCTTGAATATCTCCCTGAGGAAGGTCTCACAGAGAGTTGTAGGCAACTGATAGATAAGACGGGCGATACCGAGATTGCTGTAGCTGACGATGGTCTTATCGGTATCGAATACCTTTCCGACCTCTAAGGAAGCCTGAGCCTCCTTGAAGGACCTGGCAAGGTCTTTAATATTGTCGGCAGAGGAGCCGATTCCGATGGAAACGGTGGTGTAGAACTCGCCCGAAAGGGTGTCGGCAATAGAGAGGGCAAGCTTTTCGATATCGCGGGAGTCGATATCCTTTCCGGTTTCTTTGACGAGGGCAATATCGTTTTCGTTTATACTGATGACGAAGTCTTTGGTCTTGTCGGGGAAGAGATTCTGAACGACGTCGTAGATAACGATGTCGGAGGCCTCTATGGCGCGGATGAGAAGTACCGTACGGGAAACGTCGGTATTAAAGTGAAGCTCGCGGGATTTTAAATAGATATCTCCCGGGAGGATATTATCGAGAATTACGTTTTTGATAAAGTTGGAGCGGTCGTATTTTTCGTCGTAATAATATTTGATGTTGGTGAAGGAGATGGCCAGTACGGTGCAGTATTTTTCGGCCATGGGATCAACACCGTTAACGAAGGCGTAATACTCCCCTGCCTGGGCAGAGCCGATGGCTCTGTAGGTTGAGCCGCCGAAGGAGAAGGTTTCGGATGCGGAGGCTCCCATAAAGTCGATATTGGTGGTCTCGCCGATCTTGCCGAGCTCACTGCAGGCAACGACGACGCCGTTATCGTCAATAATACCGATGGTGCGGTCGATAGCATCCTTCATCTGATGAATTACACTCTGGAATAAACGATTTGCCATTAATTTATTCGTCCCTTCTTTAAGCAAACACGAATGATCCCAACCTGATTTTAAAGGGAGTATTTCCGCCTTTGCTTCGTTAAAATACTCGAAAACACGCAAAGTGTTTTCTGCGTTTTGTGCCCCGCTAAGCCACAAATCCTCTCCTTTAAAATTCTTCGACCCTAAACGGGTAGAATTTGAGGGATTTTTGGTGCGGAGGAGCTTGTAAAGCTGTCGCTTATAAGCGACGACAAACCGAAAAGCACCGAAATTTGACGTTTAAGGCAGGTTCGGATTATTCGTGTTTGCTTAAGTTTATTGATTTTGTGCAAAACTATACACATACATTGTACAATATAACCGAAAATTTTGCAAGGGGCAAACGCAAAAAAGTTACAATTTGTTAACGGGAAAATTATTCCTTGAAAAAAACTTTTAATATGGTATGATAAAAGCAGAAGTAAAAGGAGGTTTTACTATGAAAATTGCGACCACTACCAGCGATTTTTCCGCCTACACAAGCGACGCTTTGCTTTCGTCAAGGTATATAAACGAGGCAGGCTTTAAGTATATTGATTACGGCTTCGGAAACGATTTCAGCGAAAAGATCGGTTTCTTCTCAAACGATTATGACGGATGGCTGAAAAAGCTTAAGGATCTTTGCAGTAAAAACGGAGCAAAATACGTCCAGGCTCATTCTCCTATGGGAAGACCGATAGTAAATAATGACGAACAGCGTCCTTTAATCGACGGTACCAAGCTGTGTATCAAGGCCTGCGCCGATTTAGGAATTGAAAACATCGTTGTTCATTCGGGATATGACGAAGGTCTTTCAAAGGAAGAGACCTTTGAGAAAAACCGCGAGTTTTACAGCGAATTACTGAGCTATGCAGAAAATTTCGGTGTGAATGTCTTAACCGAAAATTTTAACAAGATGTGTATACCCGGAATTTTCTGGATCGACAATGCCACCGACCTTTCGACACTTATTGACTACGTGGATCACCCCCTTTTCCACGCCTGCTTCGATATAGGTCACGCAAACCTGCAGGATATGCCTCAGCACGAAGAGCTTGCACTACTCGGCAGCCACGTCAAGGCCATACATATGCAGGACAACTGGGGCGACGATGATTATCACGTGGCACCCTTCTTCGGCACTACAAACATCGATTCGGTCATGGCGGGACTTAAAGCTATAGACTATAAGGGCTATTTCACCTTTGAAGCCTGCAACATACTTTTACCCGCTCACCGCAGAAGAGCTTATGACGGCGAAAGTCCGCTTCTAACTCCTCCCCTTGACCTTAAAATCAAAGCCGAAACATTCCTTTATGAAATAGGCAAAACAATTCTTAGTACATACGATTGTTTTGAAGAATAATTACGCTGCATTTCTCTGAAAACGAAGAAAGTCTTAGAAAAAAACAGGCCTTACCTTCCGGTAAGGTCTGTTCGATTTTCGTTCTGCGCTTAAATATCTTTTTCTAATGGCTGTTAGTTAAGATGCAGAAAGGCTTTTCTTCGGTGCGAAGGCGTACAAAGGTACTCCGAGTACCGAAAAAAGTCTTAGAAAAAAACAGGCCTTACCTTCCGGTAAGGTCTGCTTGATTTTCGATCTGCGCTTAAATAACAGCCATTAGTTGGTGATGGTCTTTTCAGTCTCTTTATCGAAGAGGTGGATCTTATCGGGTTCGAGAGTGATCTGAATTCTGTCGCCGGGCTTAGCAGTATTGGTGGGGCTAACGCGGGCGTTGATGGACTGCTCTTCGCAGTTCATATAGAGGTAGGTCTCGGCACCCATAAGCTCGGTAACTTCAACGTTTGCCTCAACGATTCCGTCGGGGAACTGAGCGATGAGCTCTTCTTCATTATGAACGTCCTCAGGACGGATACCCATAATAACGTCTTTGCCAACATAAGCCTCAAGAACGTCATCCTTGTTCTTGGAAGCGGGAAGCTTGATCTTATACTTAACGCCTGCGCGGGTCTTGGTGTCTTCGGTTCCGAACTCTACGAAGAAGTCGTCGCCTTCCTTAAGAAGCTTGGACTCGATGAAGTTCATCTGAGGAGATCCGATGAAGCCTGCAACGAAGAGGTTGCCGGGATAGAGGTAGAGGTTCTGAGGAGTATCGACCTGCTGAATGAGACCGTCCTTCATAACAACGATGCGGGTACCCATGGTCATAGCTTCGGTCTGGTCGTGGGTAACGTAGATGAAGGTAGTTCCCAGCTTTAAGTGAAGCTTGGAGATCTCGGTACGCATCTGTGCACGAAGCTTAGCATCGAGGTTGGAAAGAGGTTCGTCAAGGAGGAATACCTTAGGCTCACGAACGATTGCACGTCCGAGGGCAACACGCTGACGCTGACCACCGGAAAGAGCCTTGGGCTTTCTCTCTAAGAGGTGAGAGATGTCGAGGATGCGAGCGGCTTCTTCAACACGGCGCTTGATCTCATCCTTGGGAGTCTTGCGGAGCTTAAGTCCGAAAGCCATGTTATCGAAAACCGTCATATGGGGATAAAGCGCATAGTTCTGGAAAACCATTGCGATATCACGATCCTTAGGAGCGACGTCGTTAACAACGCGATCGCCGATGAGGATCTCACCGTCGGAAATTTCTTCAAGACCTGCTACCATTCGAAGGGTGGTAGACTTACCGCATCCGGAAGGTCCAACGAGAATTATAAACTCTTTGTCTTTGATTTCAAGGTTGAAATCGGAAACTGCCACAACACCGCCGGGGTATTTTTTGTAAACGTGACGCAGTGATAAACTTGCCATTATTTTGCCTCCTAAAAATTTGTAAACAGGACGCAGTCCTGCCACCGCACATATATTATACCAAATACTTGCGAAAATTACTATATTTTTAATTAACAAATATCTATCCAACTCATTGTTAAAAATGCACAATAGTAAGCGTTAAAATTGATTTTTGTCGAAAATTGACGCCTTTTCGTCCTCCCCTATTTCAACCGTCTCTCCTGGGGCAAGTGTGTCGGGGAGGGTCAGTTTTCCTATACTGACGCGGTGCAGAGCATTTACGCCCAGACCTACCACACCGAACATCCGCTTTATCTGATGATACTTTCCTTCTGTGACCGTAACGTAGGCCGAGCATTTACCCGAGGGCTTCAGTATAGCCGGTTTGCAAACCTCTCCGCTGACGAGGGTTATGCCTTCGGAAAAAATTCTTATATGTTCTTCCTTTACCTCTCCGTCCAGCTCGGCGTAGTAGCATTTTTCGGTTTCGGTCTTCGGCGAGGTCACCCTATGACCGAAATCGCCGTCGTCGGTTATTATAAGCAGACCCGTGGTATTTTTATCAAGTCTTCCGACGGGAAAAAGCCCCTCACGCCTATACTCTTCGGGCACAAGGTCTATAACAGTTTTGACACGTTTATCGGTAGCGGCGGAAAGGATTCCCGAGGGCTTATTCATCATAAGATAGACGTATTTTTTATATATCAAGGGAACTTCACCGTTTTTGACCTCGGCCGATTCGTCGAATTTATGATCGCCCTTGGTCACCCGCTTTCCGTCAACCGTAATATTACC
The DNA here is from genome assembly GCA_964559465.1 of uncultured Lachnospiraceae bacterium. GTDB lineage: Bacteria > Bacillota > Clostridia > Oscillospirales > CAG-272 > RGIG4608. Next base: position 17,049 of record CAZLIB010000002.1, on the reverse strand, counting down.
GTTTTTAAGCAGCAGCTTTGCGTCGTTTCGGGAAATACTCAGAGCCGATGACAGAAACTTGTCCATTCTTATCAGGGCCATACTACTCCTCCAGCAGGCAGACGGCGTGGGCGGCAATTCCCTCTTCCCTGCCCGTAAAGCCAAGTCTTTCCTCAGTGGTGGCCTTGACGTTTACCCGTTCGGCCGAAACACCGCACAGCTCTGCTATGCAGTTTTTCATATCCTCGATATAAGGGGCGAGTTTCGGTACCTGAGCAACAACAGTGGCGTCGATATTCGATACCTTAAAGCCCTTTTCGGTTATTTTTTCTACCGTATTTTTAAGCAGAAGCTTACTGTCGATGCCTTTATAGGCGGGGTCGCTGTCAGGGAAATGCTTACCGATGTCGCCAAGGGCGGCGGCACCGAGCAATGCGTCACAGACAGCGTGAAGCAGTACGTCGGCATCCGAATGTCCGAGAAGGCCCTTAGTGCAGGGTATGTTTACTCCGCCGATAAACAGTTTTCTGTCTTCGGCAAAGCGGTGAACGTCATATCCGTGTCCGATTCGCATAGCTTACAGCTCCTTCTCGATCATACCCGCGGCTATATCCATATCCTCGGGGGTGGTTATCTTGATATTGCGGTAGCTTCCCTCTACCGTTTTGGTAATCTTGCCCAGTGCCTCCATAACCGAGGTATCGTCAGTAAACATAGACAGGTCGAAGCTATCTGCGGCCGAAAGAAACTCCCCGACATTAACGCCCTGAGGGGTCTGTACCGAAACAAGCTCTGAACGCTTTGGGGTCTCGTTCACGATGCCGCTTGGATCGATTCTCTTAACCGTATCCTTAAGAGGTACGGCGCAGGTAACACTGTCGTATTCCTTTAAGGCCTCGGTTACCCTTTCGATAATATCGGCGGTAACGAGGGGTCTGGCTCCGTCGTGAATGAGAGCCTTTTCGTGTTTTGATTTAAGGGCAAGAAGACCGTTTTTAACCGATTCCTCACGGCTGTTTCCCCCTGCAACAGTAAAGCTGAGCTTATCTATAGCGTAGGCCGCCGCAAGTTTTTTTACGTCGGGGATCTTATCCTCGCTTGTAACCACGACTATCTCGGAAACAGCACCGCAATTCTGAAAAGCCACCATTGTTCTGGCAAGGACGGGAACGCCCAGAAGAGGGGCAAAGCGTTTATCGGTGCCCTTCATACGGCTGGAGCTTCCTGCCGCGACTATTACGGCGGGGATTCCGTCGTTTTTTTCCTCGACCCTTTCAAACTGCAGAGAAAAATCAAGCTTTTGCATCTTTTTTATCCTTTATACGGTCATATATCTTAAAGTAGAAATAATTTATAACTATTGCGAGGAAGGCGCCCATGCTCCAGCCTGCGATAACATCGGAGAAATAGTGAACGCCGAAGTAGAGTCGGGTAATTCCGATAATTACGGGCAGGGCTATAAAGGTTATCTTAAATATGACTCGCCATTTGGGTGCGGTCACAATAAGAAGCAGGCAAAGCAGTATACATATATAAAGCGCCATATTATTCTGAGAATGTCCGCTGGGGAAGCTGGATTCGTCGGCAAACATCACCTTGAACTCCGGGCGGGAGCGGTCAAGGAGATTTTTGAGGGTTATGTTGACGATTCGGGAAATTATAACCGTTATTGCTACGGGCAGACCGAAATTAAAGAAATATTTTCGGGTAATTGCGGTTATAACGAAAATAAGTACGGTCACTATAATGACTCCTACCGCGCTTCCCAGCTCGGTAAGTGCCCGCATAGGAATATCCATAGCGGGTGCAAGCTTGCGAAGCAGGTCGAAAACGCCCTTTTCAAAGTCGTTTATACATTCGGTAAGGGCAACCGTTAGACCAAAGCCGAAGGGGATAAATAAAAGAAAGGACCAAAAATTAAACTTTTTCATAATTTCACCTTTTATGATATAAAGCAAACTGCCGCACAGGGTGCGGCAGTATGGTGTTTTTTTAGTGGAATTATTTGTCGCAGTCTTCGCAGTCGTCACATTCGAATTCAAATTCGAGACGGGTACCGCAGTTGGGACAAACCATTTCTTCATCCTCGAGCATAGACTCGTCAAGATAGATTATATCGTTGCAGTTAGGACACTCGACCTCATATACGTCGTCATCGTCGTAATACTCGTCTTCTTCCTCATCGTCGTAATCATCTTCATCGGCATAGAAGTCGTCCTCGATGGCCGAAAGATCTTCGTCAACGGCGTCAAGCTGCTCGCCGAGTTCTGCGCAAGCCTCGTCGATAGCGTCGATCTCGTCTACCATATCGTCGAGAAGGTCGATGATAGCGGTGAGAACCTTTCCTTCTTTGGTTTCGGTGTCGAGAGCAAGTCCCTCTGCCAGGCCTTTGATGTAGGAAATTTTTTCAGCAATGGTCATAAGTGTTCTCCTTATATAGTAATTGGTGTAAAATTATGCGCGCTCCATATATTCGCCGGTGCGGGTGTCGATGCGGATAAGGTCGCCCTCGTTGATGAAGAGGGGTACGCGGATCTCAGCGCCGGTTTCTACGGTTGCGGGCTTGGTTGCGTTGGTAGCGGTATTGCCTGCAAAGCCGGGATCTGTCTGAGCAACGGCGAGCTCAACGAATGTGGGGGGCTCAACGCCGAATACGTTGCCCTTGTAGGAGATGATCTTAACCATCATTTCTTCCTTAACAAACTTGAAGTTATCACCAAGCTTGTCTGCGTTAAGAGGAAGCATATCAAATGTTTCCATATCCATAAAGTAGTAAAGATCACCGTCTGTGTAAGAATACTGCATATCCTTTCTGTCGATATGAGCATTTTCAAATTTGTCAGTGGGGTTGAAGGATCTTTCAACAACACCGCCTGTGATGACGTTTTTCATTTTTGTTCTAACGAAAGCAGCGCCTTTTCCGGGTTTAACGTGCTGAAATTCAACAACCTGCCAAACTGTACCGTCACCCATATCAAAGGTCACGCCGTTTCTGAAATCGCCAGCCATAATCATAATATAAATACCTCCATAATGCTTATGCGCATAGTTTTACAATTTATTATAAAACATTTTTTCATATTTTGCAAGTGTTTTTTTACATTTATAAAAATTTTTTTCAAGCGCTGCCAATTACGACGCATTTTGACCTTTGCGCGCGGTAATTATATATTATAATATATAAAATTTAAAAAACAGTTGACAAATCGGTTTAAATGTATTAAAATAAACTGAATATATATTTTTATTTTTAAGGAAATGTGAATTATGATTAGAAGTATGACCGCCTTTGGCAGACACGTTGAGATCGTCAACAATAAAAATATCACAGTTGAGATCAAGAGCGTAAATAACCGCTATTTCGATTGTTCGGTTCGTATTTCAAGAGCCTATTCCTTTCTCGAGGAAAAGATCAAGCCTTATCTTCAGTCCCACGGTATAAGCCGCGGAAAGATAGATATTGGTATAACGATCGAGCCCATCAACGCCTGCGACGTTACTATCACGCTTAACGAGGGTTATGCAAGGGCATATTTCGAGGCTCTCAAGCAGCTCAAGGATACACTTGATTTACCCGGTGAAATCACCGTTGCAACTCTTCAGCGCGACCCCAACATCTTCACAATGAATAAGGTTGCCGAGGATGAAGACCGGGACTTTGCCGACCTTTGTGTCGTGCTTGACCAAGCAATAGAAAGGTTTATTACCGCAAGAGAGCGCGAGGGTGCTAATATTGAGAAAGACATTATCGCAAAGATCGAAGGCATAAAGAAAAATGTTACGCTTGTTGAAGAGCACAGCGAATCAGAGATAAAATCATATCGCTCACGCCTTGAGGAGAAGCTCAAAGCGGTGCTTGCCGATAACAAGATAACGCTTGATGAAAACAGAATGCTAACCGAATGTGCAATATTTGCCGACAAGGTGGCGGTTGATGAGGAGATAGTTCGACTTCGCTCGCACTTCAAGGCATTTGAGGACATTCTTACTTCAAACGATCCTGTTGGACGTAAGCTCGATTTTCTTATGCAAGAAATGAACCGCGAAACAAATACGATCGGTTCAAAATGCTCAAGTTCAGATATCGCTCACATTGTCGTTAATATAAAATGTGAGCTTGAAAAGATCAGAGAGCAGATACAGAACATAGAGTAATCAAAGTTGAGAAAGGAATTGCAAAATTATGAAATTCATCAATATTGGCTTTGGTAACATGGTGGCAGTTGAAAGAATAGTGGCTATAGCAAGCCCCGATTCAGCCCCCATCAAGCGACTTGTGCAAGACGCAAAGGAGGGCGCCAGAACCATTGACGTTTCTTGCGGCCGCCGCACAAGAGCAGTTATAATCACAGATTCAGAGCACGTTATACTTTCTGCCATTGCGGCAGAAACCATCGCTAACAGAATAGACGATACATCCTATGAGGAAGAAAGCGAGGAGGAGGAAGAATGAGCCGCGGACTTTTGATAGTTGTTTCAGGCCCCGCAGGAAGTGGCAAAGGTACGGTAAATTCACAGCTTGTTGCAACGGGAGATTTCGTTTTCTCGGTATCAGCAACCACTCGCGCTCCACGTCCGGGCGAGATCAACGGTGTGAACTATCACTTTATTGACAAAGAGGAGTTCCAGCGCCGCATAGATGATGGCGGTTTTCTCGAATACACCACCTACTGCGACAACTACTACGGTACACCGCTTAAGGAAGCGATCGCAGTGCTCGAAAGCGGAAAAAATCTTATTCTTGAAATAGAATGTGACGGTGCAAAGAACGTTAAAAAAATCTTCCCGGACGCAGTTCTCATTATGCTTATTCCCCCAACGTTTGCAATTCAGGAGGAACGCCTTCGAGGCAGAGGAACGGAAACGGAAGAGGTAATACAAAAGCGCCTTGAAAAGGCAAAACGCGAGATAGAGCAAATAGACGCCTATGACTACATAGTTTACAATTTCAACGGCGGCTCGGCAGTTGCGGCAGACGACATAAAGGCAATAGTACGCGCAGAAAAGCTTGCGCAGCACCGTCAGCCTGACGCCGAAAAGAAATATTTTGGAATTAATTGATAAAACTTTTAATAACTTATTTAAGGAGAAAACAAAAATGCTTCACCCCACAATCAAAGAACTCACAAAAGACGAATACAACCGTTATGAGCTCACGCTTGCAACTGCAAAGTGCGCGCGTATCCTCACCGATGAATATGTTAAGCAAAGAGAGGAAGCTGAAAAGTCCATGACGGGTAACAAGGAAAGCGACCGCAATCTTATGAATAGCATTGACAAGGACCTCAAGGACGAGAAGGCGATAAAGAACGCCATCACGCGTTTTTATGACGGAAGATACGAAATCTATCGCGAAGACAGCGCAGTAAATGCTATAGCAGCGGTTGAAGAAACAGAGGCATAAGTAATGGGCGGAGAGTATTCTCCGCCAATCGTTTCGTTGCGATAAAGCCTTTATACATCACAAAGTGAAAGGAGATAACTATGGAAAACAGATACGTAAAGATCCACCTTTTGGACAACCCTTACTGTATCGACAACGAATACACGTATTTCGTTCCACACGGCATCTCCGACGTTATCAAAAGGGGCTCATTCGTTATAGTACCCTTCGGAAATTCAAACAAAACGCAGATAGGTCTTGTCACCGATGATTTTTGCAATGAGCCACCCTCAAAAACCAAATCGATCAAGGGACTTGCCAGCACCGAAATCACCCTCACAGATACGGAGCTTGAGCTGTGCCGCTTTATGAAGGAGCATACTCTTTGCACCATTGGTGACGCAGTGCATTCAATGATACCCGCAGGGGCGCTCTCATCCATCGTCATCTGCTATAAGCATATCGACGGCGAAACCTATGACGGAAAATACGCAGACGTATTCTATTACATTGAAGACCAAAAGGTCGTCAGCGAGGAATTGCTCGAAAAGAAATTCGGCATAAATTACGTTGCTGCAGTTACAACCCTGTACAAGCAAGGCGTTATAGAAAAGGACGTTCTTATCAAAAGCAAGACCGTTGGCAAAGAAAAAAAATACTACACTCTCTCCGTAACAAATTCAGAGCTTGCTTCCCTTCTCGGCACAGGAGATGCGCCAGACGGATTTAAAAAGCTTCGCTCCGAGATGCACAGAAATATACTTTCTCTGCTTGCGCTGCGCGAAAGAATGCTCCGCGACGATATAAAAGCAGAGCTTGGCGCAAGCGACGCGCAGATAGCTTCACTTGTGAAAAAGGGGTATATAAGGACGGAGATCGAAAGCGTTTACCGAAACCCATACGATAGCAAAAGCAGACAAAATAACGCAAAAGTTCTTGTACTCTCTGACGAGCAAGACAAAGCACTTAATAAATTAAAATCAATGCTTGACGCAGACAAGCCCTCCTGTGCCCTGCTTCACGGAGTCACGGGAAGCGGAAAGACCTGCGTCATGATGAAAACAATAGACCACGCGCTAAATAGAGGTCGCGGAGTCATTATGCTCATCCCCGAAATATCGCTGACACCGCAGACCGTTGAGCTTTTCTGCTCACGCTACGGCTCGCGCGTTGCGATAATCCACTCCTCACTTTCACAGGGCGAGCGGCTTGACGCTTATATGCGAATAAAGCGCGGAGAAGCCGACCTTGTTATCGGCACACGAAGCGCGATCTTTGCGCCCGTGCGCGACCTTGGCCTCATAATCATTGACGAGGAGCAGGAGCACACCTATAAATCAGACAACAATCCTAAGTACCACGCGCGCGATATTGCGCGCTTCAGAAGCGCAAGGAGCAACTCCCTGTTGCTTCTTGCAAGCGCAACCCCCTCGGTCGAGAGCTATAAAAAAGCCGTTGACGGCGTTTATTCCCTTATCGAGCTTCGGGAGCGCTATGGCAAGGCGATACTGCCAAGCGTTGAGCTTGCAGATATGCGCGAGGAGCTTCGCGCGGGAAACGATTCGGCTCTTTCAATACCCCTTATCGACGGCATAGGAGCTGCGCTTCACAAAAAGGAACAGAGCATCTTGTTCCTCAACCGCCGCGGATATCACAATTTCGTCAGCTGCGCCTCCTGCGGAACTGCAGTTGCCTGCCCTAATTGCTCGGTTTCAATGACTCATCATACCGACAGAATATATCGCAAAACAGAGCTCGTTTGTCATTGGTGCGGCAAGCGTATGCCCGTTCCGAGCGTCTGCTCGGAATGCGGAAGCACACACATAAAGCCGATGGGCATTGGTATCCAGCTTGTCGAGCAGAAGCTCAAGGAGCTTTATCCCACTGTGAATACCATAAGAATGGACACCGATACGACGTCCTCAAAAAACGCCTATGACACGATGCTCGGCGATTTTCGTTCTCACAAGGCGCAGATATTGCTGGGTACACAGATGGTTACAAAGGGACACGATTTTCCCGACGTTACGCTCGTTGGCGTACTCAATGCCGACACCTCGCTCTATCTCAACGACTATAGGGCAAACGAAAAGACATTTTCAATGTTGACACAGGTCATTGGCAGAGCCGGCAGAAGCGAAAAGAGGGGTCGCGCATTGATTCAGACAATGAATCCCGATCACGATGTTATTCAGCTTGCCTGCAAGCAGGATTACAAGACCTTTTTCAAAAACGAGATACAGACAAGGCGTCTGCTCTCCTATCCGCCGTTCTGCGACATAGTTCTCCTCACGCTTTCGGGCGCTGTGGAAAGCGCAGTGCTTAAGGATTCCAAGGTTCTTGCGGATATGATAAAGGAAAAGATAAACGGTGACTACCGCAGCGTACCCATCGTTTGCTATGGGCCGTTTGAAGCGCCCGTTTATAAGCTGGATAGCAAATACAGAATAAGAATAGTAATAAAAACAAAGCTGAACAAGCTCTCGCGAGAGATGTTCGCTGATATATACAAAGCGTTTGGAAAGAGAAAAAAGAACGAGCCGCAGCTCTCGGTGGATTTCAATCCGTCGTCGTTGTGATTTTCTAACTGTTTTTCATACCAAGACCATTTAGCCGCTTTTTTTGACGGCTATTCTCAAAAAAGCAAATTTTAGAAAATCACTCTGCAAGAGGGATTTTAGTAGTTTTGAAAGTACGATGTCGACCGTCGTGCTTGCACGTAAAGTCGGTTTCGTGCTTTTAAAACCGATAATTCGCTTGTGAATTATCGAAAATTTACAAAAAATAATCACAAACCTTTTGTCGTGCAAATTTCACGGCTGCTACCGCGAAGCGTGATAAAAAAGTTTTTGTCCAACTTTTTCTCAAAAAGTTGGCGCCTGCGCGGCGTTAGCGCATCTTTTCCAACTAACTTTAACACAAAGAGGAATAAATCATGGCAAAACTCAAAATAGTAAAGGTAGGCGACGATATACTTCGCAAGAAGTGCCGCCCCGTTGAAGAAATAACACCCAAAACGCTCCGTCTGCTTGACGACATGGCGGAAACGATGCGCGCGGCGCAGGGCGTTGGACTTGCCGCTCCGCAAGTTGGCATTTTAAGAAGAATTGTTGTTGTTGAGGTTGAGGAGGGCAATCTTATCGAGCTTATCAATCCCAAAATAATCGCCTATGCGGGCGAGCAGGAGGGCACGGAGGGCTGTCTTTCCGTTCCAAACAAGTGGGGCACGGTCAAGCGCCCGATGCACGTAACTGTTCGCGCGCTCAACCGTCACGGTGAGGAGTTTGAGATTACCGGCTCTGAATTTCTTGCACGCGCCTTCTGTCACGAGCTTGACCACCTTGACGGCAAGCTCTATATCGACATCGCTTCTGCGATGGAAACAGTCCCTGCGGACGATCAGTAAGAAAAGAGGTATCATTATGAGAATTCTTTTTATGGGTACACCCGACTTTGCTCTTTTCTCACTTAAGGGTCTTGTTGAGGGCGGCTATGACGTAATCGGCGTAGTAACACAGCCCGACAAGCCAAAGGGACGCGGCTACGTGCTTACTCCGCCGCCCGTAAAGATGTATGCAACGGAGAAGAACATTCCCGTTTATCAGCCGACCTCGCTTCGCACCGAGGAATTTGCTTCTCTTCTCTCAGAGCTTGATCCCGAGCTTATCGCAGTAGTGGCATACGGCAAGATATTGCCCAAGAACGTGCTTGATTACCCCAAATACGGTTGCGTGAACGTGCACGGCTCACTTCTTCCCGAATATCGCGGTGCGGCTCCTATGCAAATGGCGATAATCGACGGCAAAAAGGTAACGGGCATTACCACAATGTTTATGGCAGAGGGACTTGACACGGGCGATATGCTTCTTAAGGCAGAATGTGCGATCGCCGAGAACGACAATTTTGAGATTATTCACGACCGCCTTGGCGCTCTTGGCGCAGACCTTCTTCAAAAGACCGTTGACGGACTTGAGAGAGGCAAGATAACCCCCATTCCGCAAGACCACACAAAAGCAACGCACACGTCAAAAATACTCAAAGAGGACTGTGAAATAGATTTTACAAAGGATTGCGACACTGTTCACAATCTTATCCGCGGTCTTTCGCCCATTCCGCTTTCTTTCACACACTTGCCCGACGGCAAGCTTTTGAAGATAGTTGAAAGCGAAATATGCGAGCGCGAAAGCGTGAACACCGAATGTGGCAGGGTGGCTTCACTTGACAACGGTAAGATACGTGTTTTATGTGCACGCGGCTCTATAAACGTTCTCAAGCTGCTCCCCGAGGGCAAGGGCAGAATGACCGCCGCAGATTTTATTCGCGGCAGAAAGATAAATGAGGGCGACGTCCTCAAATAAGAAAGGAGATATTATGCCTTTTTTCTATTACTTTGACCCAACGATAATACTTCTTTTACCCGGAATCATTATCGCACTTTGGGCATCGATCAACGTAAACATGACCTTTGATAAATACAATCGAGTTCAAAGCCGAAACGGAATGACGGGAGCGCAGGTGGCTGAGCAAGTGCTTCACCACCATGGTATCTATAACGTAAAGATCGAGCGCGTTGCGGGAAACCTCTCCGACCACTACGATCCGAGAGCGAATGTGATCCGCCTTTCCGACTCGACCTATAATTCCACCAGCATCGCCGCCGCAGGCGTTGCCGCGCACGAGGCAGGACACGCCGTTCAGTACGCCAAGAATTATGCGCCCATAAAAATGCGCGCTTCGATCGTTAAAATATGTAACTTTGGCTCACCGATGGCGTTCATTTCCCTGCTTATCAGCTTTTTCGTGCCGATAGAAATATCCGACTTTTTCATCTATCTCGCTATTGCGCTTTACTCGCTTGCAACGGTCTTTCAGCTTATCACACTCCCCGTTGAGTTTGACGCGTCGCGTCGCGCAATGGTGACGCTTGAAGCATCGGGCTTTTACGGCGAGGACGAGCTTGCGGGCTCTAAAAAGGTGCTTCGCGCGGCGGCTCTAACCTACGTTGCGGCACTCATTACGTCAATTCTTTCCCTTCTCCGCTTTGTGCTTATCGCAATGAGCGGCAGAAGACGACGCTAAAATATGGAAAACAAAAAGCGAAATCCCCGCGCACTCGCGCTTGACGTGCTTGTCAGATGCGAGAGCGGCGGTTATTCAAACATCGCGCTTGACACGGCGATCAAGCGAAACGGGCTCTCACCGCTTGACCGCGGTCTTTTGACCGCGCTTGTTTACGGTGTGATCGAGCGTAAGATAACACTTGATTATATCATCTCGTCCCTTTCTTCAATTCCCGACAGCAAAATTGAGAGGGACACGAGAAACGTATTGCGAATGGGGCTTTACCAGCTTATCTATATGGAAAAGGTGCCCGAGTTCGCCGCTATAAATGAAACTGTAAATCTTGCAAGCAAGCGTTCAAAGGGCTTCGTAAATGCCATCCTGCGCTCCTATTTGAGAGAGGGAGAAAAAATTATCTTCCCGAGTGAGCGCGATAAGGTAAAATATCTCTCCGTTACCTATTCGGTCGGCGAGTCCCTTGTGTGCGCGCTTCTTGATGCCTATTCGTTTGAGGAATGTAAACAAATCCTTTCGGCGTTTGGCGAAAAAACGCCCATCACTTTGCGTGTAAATGATCTTAAGGCAACACGCGAAGAAATTTTGCAAGAGCTTGAAGGAGCACAGAAAACGCCCATATCTCCCGACGGAATAATCGTCGAAAGTGCTGCGGTGAGTGAGCTTGATTGCCTTAAGGACGGCAGAGTTACCGTTCAAGACGAGGCATCGCAAATATGCGTGCGCGCGCTCGGCGCAACCGCTAAAGACCTTGTGCTTGATGCTTGTGCCTGCCCGGGCTCAAAGAGCTTTGGCGCGGCTATGGCAATGCAAAATGAGGGCAAAATTCTCGCCTTTGACATTCACGAAAACAAGCTTTCCCTTGTCAAAAGCGGCGCAGATAGACTTGGAATTTCTATTATCTCGACCGAGGCGCACGACGCGAGAAAGCCCATTGAGGAGCTTTTTGGAAAAGCAGATAAAATAATTTGCGACGTTCCCTGCTCGGGCTTTGGCGTTATCGGAAAGAAGCCCGAAATTCGCTATAAGGACGTTACCGAAAGCGCAAGATTGCCCGAGATCCAGCTCGATATTTTGAATAACGTTTCAAAATATCTCAAAATCGGCGGCACGCTCGTCTATTCCACCTGCACGATTCTCCCCGAGGAGAATGAAATTAATATTGAAAAATTCCTCAATACACATACAAGCTTTGAGCTTGCCCCCTTTTCTGTCGGCGAGCTTGAGGTGAAAAGCGGAATGATAACACTCCTTCCGCATATACATCACACCGACGGATTTTTTATCGCTAAATTGCTTAGAAAAGAATAATGTACTTTTTTTGAGAAAAAAGTACCAAAAAAGCTTTTAAAAAGCTATCGCGCAATAGCCGCAAAGTTTGAGCTAAATCCAGAAGGTACCGCAAATTACGCAACAAAATAGTCCCCCTTTTTGTTGCAATCGTTTTTGCGGAGCTTTTTCCAAAAGCAACATTTTTTATAAACTAACTTTCCACGAAAGGAGGACACCATGCAAAATCTTCTTAATCTTACATACGAGGAGCTTGAGAGCTTCATTTTGTCAATAGGAGAAGCAAAATTCCGCGCAAAGCAGATCTTTGCGCCCATGCACAGGGGCATATCGCCTGCAGAATTGACAAATCTCTCTGCAAAAACCAAAGAAAAGATATTTGAGAATGCGAAATACTCCCTTCCCAAAATAAGAAGAAAGCTTGTGTCTTCACTTGACGGAACTGTAAAATATCTTTTCGAGCTTGACGACGGCAACTGCGTTGAAAGCGTAGTTATGAAATATGAGCACGGAACGACAATTTGCATCTCAAGCCAGATCGGCTGCAGAATGGGCTGTGCCTTTTGCGCGTCGACTATCGGCGGCAAGGTTCGCGACCTTGAGGTCGGTGAGCTTCTCGGTCAGATAATTGCGGCGCAGGTCGACCTTGGCGAGCGAATTGACGGCATAGTTATGATGGGCATTGGCGAGCCGCTTGACAACTACGACAACGTTGTAAAATTCCTTCGCATCGTCGGACACAAAGAAGGGCTCAACATCGGATACCGTCATATTTCCCTCTCCACCTGCGGTCTTGTTGATAAAATATACAAGCTTGCAGAAGAGGATCTGCAGATAACTCTTTCGATCTCTCTCCACGCGTCAAGCGACGAGATAAGAAGCAAAATAATGCCCGTCAACAGAAAATGGGGCATTGACGAGCTTCTTGATGCCTGCAAAGCATATTTTGAAAAAACCGGCAGACGCATATCGTTTGAATATACACTTATTTCGGGCGAGAACGACAGCGAGGAAAACGCACTTGCACTTTCAAAAAAATTAAATTCAAAATTGAGAACAAAAACGAGCACTATGCCCATTCACGTAAATCTCATCCCCGTCAATCCCGTAAAGGAGAGAGATTTTAAGAAAAGCGGAAAGGAGCAGATCAGAAAATTTGCTTCTATTCTTGAGCAAAATGGTATTCGCGCCACGGTTCGCAGAACTCTCGGTGCAGATATAAATGCGTCGTGCGGTCAGCTCCGTCGCGACGAAATGAAAAAAGACGAAGAGACACCATCAATTCCAACACAAAGGAGCGAGCAATGAACGTTTACGGTCTTACCGACAGAGGTCTTATAAGAGAAGCAAATGAGGACTGCATAGGCATCACTTGCTTGAAAAACGGAATAACTATCGCCGTGGTTTGTGACGGAATGGGCGGTGTTGCCGGCGGTAAAATAGCTTCTGCCGTTGCGGAGGAAACCTTTATGCAATCAATGGTGGCTGCAGCCGACGAGCTTGAAAAGGCAAAATTTGAAAGCAAGAAGGTAAAATCCGCCATAAGAGAGAGCATTGAAAAGGCAAATGCCGCAATTTTGGAGCGCGCGAGAGAGGACCTTTCTCTTTTCGGAATGGGCTGCACTCTCAATGCGTTGGTATTTTGTGAGCCAAAATCAAAGCTCTATTATGCAAACATTGGCGACAGCCGCCTTTATATGATAAGAAAACACGAGATAAAGCAGCTTTCAAAGGATCACTCCTACGTTCAGATGCTTGTTGACAACAAGGAGATCACCGCAAAAGAGGCGGAGCATCACCCTCAAAAGAACCTTATCACACGTGCGCTCGGCATTAAGGAAGAAATCGAAGCGGATATTTCTGACAGAAGAATTTATACCAAGGCAGAAACATACTTTCTTCTATGCACTGACGGGCTTCACGGACTTGTGCCAAATGAAACTCTTAAAGAAGTTGCATTTGCAAATATCGGCATTGAAGAAAAGGTATTCACCTACATAAAGCTCGCAAATGAAGCGGGCGGCCATGACAATATATCTGCAATACTTCTCTGTACAAAAGAATCGGAGGTGGCTAAATGACAGCTTACGACAGCTTTATAGGCCAGACCTTTGAGGGCAGATATACTATTGTCAACGTCATCGGCATCGGCGGTATGGCTACCGTTTACGGCGCATACGATCAGGTGGCAGGGCGCTCTGTTGCTATCAAGATGATGAATAAGAAAATGGAGCATAACGCGCGCCAGATACGTCTTTTCGTAAATGAAATGACCGCGCTCTCACTTCTTTCCCACCCCAATATAGTTCAGGTCTACAACACTGCTATTACAAATAGCACAAAATATATAATAATGGAATACGTTGAGGGCATTACCCTGAAGAAGCATATCGACCACCGCGGTGCGCTGCCCGAGCGCGAGGTGCTGTACTATGCCACACAGATACTCTCCGCTCTTGACTACATTCACTCAAAGAACATAGTTCACTGCGACATCAAGCCGCAGAACATCATTCTTTTGCAGAACGGAAGCATTAAGGTCGCCGATTTCGGTATCGCGCGCCTTGACGCAATGCTCGACCGTTCAAAGGAAAAGAGCGACGTGGCCCTCGGCACGGTTTATTACGTCAGTCCCGAGCAGGCGCAGGGCAAGGCGCCTAAGGCAGAAAGCGACCTCTATTCTCTTGGCGTTATGCTTTATGAGGCGATGACTAATCACCTTCCCTTCTATCATGAAAATCCCACAGAAGTGGCGAAGATGCAGATAAGTAAAGAGCCAACACCTCCAAGCCACTACAGACACGACATAAGCGTCGGTCTTGAACAGATTATACTTCGCGCGATGGAGAAAAATCCGAAGAAACGCTATGCAACCGCTATGGAGATGCTCACGGATATTCGCGCACTCCGTCAGAATTCAAAAACAGTTTTCGGCAACGAAAAGAATTCAAGCCGCTATCGTGTAATAGAGAGAAAGCACCCCGCAAATGCTTCTAACATCTCAAACCGAAGTATCTATCCAATGAGCGAGCGCGGAGCGAGCTTTGCTGAAAATCAAGCATATTTTAAAAGAGTAACCTCACATTCGGGTACTTTTGCCCCAAGAAGCGAACAGCTTCCAGCCTATACGGGCAGAAATAAACCCGTTACAGGCAGAACACCGGCGGTCACCGACAGAACTCAACGCATACCCTCCGGCTCAATACCTGCCATTCACTCGCAAAAGCTCCCGAAGGCATCGAATACGATAGTGCTTGAGGATCAGATCAACGTGCAGGAAATCAAGGAAAACAAGTGGCTTTCAATTATGCTCGGCGTTATCAGTGCGCTGATCCTTGTGATACTTCTCTCGTTCGTAATTTGGTTATTGATCTCTCCCGACGACAGATTTGACGAAAATCCACCATATTCTATAAATTCTATAACAGAAATGGAAACAGAATGGAATACAGAACACACGGAAAAATTTTAAAGGGCGTTGGCGGTCTTTACACAATAAAGCTTGCAAGCATCGAAGCCCATAAACAATATTTTGACACTCCCTCTCCCCTTGCCTCAGCTCTTATAACCTGCAGTGCAAGCGGATCGTTCAGACATAATAACGTCAAGCCCCTTGTCGGCGACAACGTGGAGCTTGTTTATACCGACCATTCCCTTGCGGAGAACGACGCAAAGAATAACGACATAAGAATAAGCGCTATTCTTGAGCGCAAAAGCGAGCTTATCCGTCCGCCAATGGCAAATCTTGACGTAATGTTTATCTCAATGTCGGCGGCTTCGCCTGACCCAGTGCTTCCAACTATTGATAAGCTCATCTGCATAGCTGAGCATAACGATATCGAGCCCGTAATAATAATTGGAAAATGCGATCTCGCGCCCGATTATGCGAGAGAATTGCAAACAATCTATCAAAAAGCAGGCTTTGATTGCTTTGTTCTGAGTGCAAAAACGGGCGAGGGCGTTGAAAATATCCGAGAATTTGTCAACACAAAGCTCCCAGGCAAAACAAGTGCCTTTGCAGGTGCTTCGGGTATTGGAAAATCCACGCTTCTTAACGCTCTTTTTCCAAATTTATCACTTACGACAAACACTATCAGCGTGAAAATTCAACGAGGTCGCCATACAACGCGCCACGTTGAGCTTTACCCCGTAAGCGATAAGGAAAATTCGGGATATATCGCAGACACCCCCGGATTTTCGCTCCTCGATTTTGAGAGATTTAATTTTTTTGATAAAGAGGATCTCGCCTATAATATGCGTGAATTCCGCAATTACATAGGCAAGTGCCGTTATACGAAATGTTCACATACCAAGGAAGAGGGCTGCGCCATTCTCGAAGCCGTGCGCGAGGGCAAAATTTCAAAATCCCGTCACGATAGCTTCCTTGAAATCTATGCCTCCCTCAAAAACAAACATAAGTGGGATAATAAATAATTATGAAATGCTATATTTTCATCGGCGGCGAGGTGGATAAGAGTGCCATCCTCACGCCAATTTCCGAGGGAGCGCTCGTGATTGCCGCGGATTCAGGCTACGATAACGCAAAAAAACTCGGCTGCGCCGAAAGATGCGATCTTATTGTGGGTGACTTTGACTCCACAAAGGAAAAAGCCTTCTGCTCGCGCGCTAAAATCGTTCGCGTGCCCACAGAAAAAGACGAGACCGACACCCAGCTTGCAATAAACATCGCACTTGAAAACGGCGCTGACGAGCTTTATATCATCGGCGGCCTTTCGGGTCGCCTCGACCACACGCTTTCAAATCTTCATTTACTTGAAAAATTAGCAAAAAACGGTATCACCGCAACAATTTGTGACGGAAAAAACCGCGTGCGCTACCTCAGGGAGCGCTCTTCTCTGCTCATTCCCAAAAGCGAGTATAAATATTTTGGATTGATCCTTGCGGATAAAGAAGCTAAGGGCGTTACTATAGACGGCGCAAAATATCCGCTTAAAAATGCAAAATTGACACGAAATGACCCCTCGTTCGCAATTTCAAACGAGGTCACGGAAAATTACGCTATGGTTTCCTGCAAAAAGGGCGGACTTTTTGTGATTGAAAGCAAGGATTTATCAAAGTAAACTTATTCTTCATATAATGAAAATGACTACATAGTCAATTTCTTATTTGAGGTAATTCATATGAAGATCGTGCTTTGGAAAACACCAACCGTCCTATCGGTATTTTTAAGAAAAATTTTTGGAATAAAAAAGCAGAAAATCTAATGCGGGAGGGGTGACCCCCTCCCCTACGAATTGGGATTTGTCGGGATGTTAGCACTCGCTTTGTGCGATTGTTTTGTCCACTTTTTTAAAAGTGGC
>CAZLIB010000001.1:0-30510 GCA_964559465.1 uncultured Lachnospiraceae bacterium | reverse complement strand
TCGCCCGCCTTGGCTTTGCTGAAGCCTTTTCCCTCCCCCAGTAGAACTGGGGGTTTATTCCCCCCTAAAGGAGCCAATAAAAGAAAAATGACGGAATTTTTCGTCATTTTTTGTTTTTTAAATATTCTTTTTTATAAAAATTCATCATTTTTTCTGTCATTGCCTGTGCAGTGAATTCCTCTTTGTATCGTTTTAGCGCACCTTCAGAGCATTTTTGATAAAGCTCGCGGTCACGATACAGGCGAATGAGTGCCATTGCAAGTGCATCAGCATTTTCTTTTGGAAAAAGTAAGCCGTTCACTGCATTTTTTACCATATATAAATTTCCGCCGCAATCGCTTGCAACTGTTGGAATTCCAATACTCATGCCTTCGCAAAGAGATAGCGAAGAGGTTTCGCTTTCATATGAGCAGTTGACATTGATGTCAGTTATATTAAAAAGCGGAGCAACGTCGTCGCAAAACCCGGTGAAGCACACTATTTCACTCACGCCAAGCTCTTGCGCGAGATTTGTAAGGTTGTTCCTTTGCGTGCCGTTGCCAACGACAAGAAATCTAAAATTTGGATAATACCTTTTACAGATCTGTGCAGCGCGAAGCAGAGTGGAGTGTCCCTTATATTTCTCAAGCCGAGCAAAAATACTTATAACGAAATCTCTTTTTTTTAATCCGTATTTGGCTCGTAAATACTCCTTTTCAAGGTCAGAGGTGATTCGCAAGGGGTCAACACCGTTGATTATGGTAACTATTTTTTGCTCATCACAACCCATATCAACAAGATTTTGCCGTGCAGAATCCGCCACTGATATCATAGAGGTTGAAAGGAAATTATTGACTTTGCCGATAGATTGTCTTATCATAGGAGATTTTATAGAGGGCGCAATCGGAAATATACAGTGGCGAGTGAAAATGCGCGTGGGTATACCAAGTGCTGTGGCTGCTATTCGGGATGAGAGAGAGCCGTGTGAATGAACTATGTCGGGGCGGAGCTTTTTTATTAAATTGTAATCTTCAATAAAGCTTTGATGCGAGAATGACGTATCAGCTCCGCTTTTGCACTTGATAAGCGTGCAGGGAAGTGATTGCAATTCTGAAATGAGAGCGCTGTCATTAGGTAGTGCGACGCTTATTTCAAAATCACTGCCTGCCATATTTTTTATTTGATTGCAAAGCAGCTTTCCCGCGCCGCCTATGTTTGTGTCACTTATAAAATGCATAAGCTTTATCATTATATCACCCATGCTTTATTATTTGATAAAAAAGTGAGTTTATTCAATAAAAAATGCAAAAAAAGTATTGAAATCATAAGAAAAATATGCTAAAATAAAGTTACTGAGTTCGTTTTTGCGAACAGGATATTAAAAAATGTTCGTTTTTGCGAACTTTGGGGGCTTTATGGAGTATATTACAGCAAAGGCTGCCGCTGAAAAATGGGGTGTTACACCGCGCCGAGTTCAGATATTGTGTAGTCAGAAAAAAATAAAGGGGGCATATCGCTTTGGTAAATCGTGGATGATTCCCGTTACGGCAATTTTGCCAAGTATGGCAAAGGGTATTTTTGTTGAGAAAAAACTTGAAGCTGCCGAGAAAAACTCCGTTCCTTGATATGACTGACCTTTACACGCGAGTTGGTGAGGCGGACATTTGCGCGGAAATGCTTGTCAATAACCCTGAAGCCTATGAGCTTTTCAAGGCGCAGATAGCTTATCGCCGCGGCGAGATAGACAAGGTCTATGACAGGGCAAGGTACTTTTTATCGGCACATTCGGGATTCTATGCAATTCTTGGCGGCGGAATGCTGCTTGCGCTTTGCGCAATCTGGAGGGGCGATATCTACCTTTGGAACGAGGCAAAGAAGCACATTTGCGAAGCTCCCTCGACAACCGAGGACGAGCGCGAGATAATCTCACTTGCGCTTGCGATAATCGACAGCTCGATTTATGATAATAAAGATTATCCCGAATGGTTCGTCAGAGGTAATTTTGAAGCACTTCCTGCCGATGCTCACCCGTCTGCAAAGGTTTATTACATAAAATATCTCTATATGGCGGCTTTCGCTATTGCATCAGGTCAATTTAATCTTCAGGGTGTGCAGGGACTTGCGCTGATGAAGATGATACCTAATACTATTGAGCCGCTTATCACGCAGGCAGTGGTGGACAAAACACTCATTCCCGAGATATACCTGAGAATGTCGTGTGCGGTGGCATACTACAACTCGGGGGAGAAGGAAAGAGCAATATTGCATATTGACAAGGCTCTCTCCCTCTCTTTGCCCGACAGGCTTTACGGCTTACTTGCGGAATACGTGCGCCATTTTCACGGCTTGCTTGAGGAGAGAATAGTGCTTCAGGATGCAAGCGCCCTTGATCAGATAATGAAGCTTTATGATATTTATAAGGTTGGCTGGGCACGACTTTCAAGCCAGATGCGAAACAAATCTATAGCAACTAATTTGACGGCAAAAGAGCACGAGGTTGCTAAGCTTTCTGCGTTCGGCTTTACGGTTAAGGAGATAGCGGCGATGCTTTACGTTTCGGAATCGACTATAAAGCAAACGATCGCGCGTGTGGTGAACAAAACGGGAATACAGGACAGAAGCGAATTTTATCTTATCCTGTAGTTAAAAATATGCCCGTTTTTTGCAAAAAACAGGCAAAAAAATATGTCCCAAAAACGTCCTTTTGGATGTGTACAGAAGAAAATAAATCTGCTATAATTTTCACAACAGAGAAATTATGGCAGATTTTTTATTTGCTAAACCGCCTTTTGAAAGGAGGACACTATGAACGGCAGAAAAAAAGAAGGCGAGCTTTACCGAGTAATAGAGATAGGTGAAGATAGATTTGAGATCTTCTATGGTTATTACGAGGAGCGCGACCGCGTTAGTAAATACAATGAGCCGATTCCTATATATCCGAACTTCATATCAGAGCCGAGATACGATAATAAAGGGCGACCTTACGTTACCGAGATGCAGGACGTGTGCGAGCATTACGACGGCAAGCCGTACGTTGATATTTGCAACGGTTGCACTCATTATCAGCGAGGGGACGACCTGATAGGTGTTTGCACCTGCGTCAAAAACAGAAAAAGGGAATAACCCACATTTATTACCGAAGCAAGCAATATATTATAAATGTAAAAAGGAGAAACCACTATGAAAATGATTACAGGTTTTTTGGCATTTGCGGGAGCAATGTTCCTTGCTCTTTCTGCACTTCTTCACATTGGACTTGACGCCGTTGCGGCTATTATAACGGTACTTCCGATTTAAAACAGTACAATATTCAATGTAAATAGGAGATTAACAAAATGAAAACAAAACCAATGAAAATAATGAGCATATTTTTAACGCTTGTAATGCTCGTGATGATAATCGGCGTATTATCGATTACGGCAAGCGCGGCAGACATAACCATCGATTACACTACCGAATCTCAGACTTGGGGCAGCGGATCGTCTACTATGGTTTGGGATAAAAGCACGAAAACCCTAACACTTAATAATTATACGTTAGAGGGAATGTTGACCGTTTCCGGCAACGTTGAAAAAATTGTTCTGGTCGGCAATAATACCATTAAAGGCGGACAGCATGGTATTTACTATACTGCAGGCAATACCAGCACATTGACCATCACATCTCAAGATACCAATAACCCCGGTACACTGACAGTAATCTGCGATACCTCTGGAAGTTATGATTTCAGTGTCGGTATATATGGCTATTACGCATCCCTTCTTATCGAGAACGCAACGGTAAATACCACAGGCGGTACATCAACATCATTGGGTGCCGGCATATATATGGAAAGTAACGTTACTATTGAAAATGCGACTGTCAATGCGACCTGTGCTGACGGCGAAAGAAATAATTACGGTATTTACTCCGGTGGCACTCTTTCTATCACCAATTCTACTGTGAATGCAGTGGGTGGATATGCTAGATACAGTAAGGGGATTAATGCAAAAACTGCTGATATCAATAAAAATTCCGTAATCTACGCCAAAGGTAGCGATCTTGCTGACTCCAGTTATGGTCTTGATGTTTTGAGTGGCGATTTGACTATTGCCGGCAATGTAAAACTGACAGCGATAGGCAATTACGGTATCAGAGTCATGACAGAAACATTCAAATCAGTATATGCTGATTCTGTAATCACCGCTATTGGCAAAAGTTTTGGAATATGGACCAAATCTGCTTCTATCTCGTCTGTTTCTACATGCTTGGCAACCAAAGGTGTTTCAGCCTCGTCGCAGGCATTGTATATAGATCAGTATAAGGATCAGGAGGTCTATAAGACATCCTACTATAGTGTAAGAAGCGACGAGGGTACGGAACAGAGTGCACTGTACGTTACAGGCGTTCCTTCTGTTGTTTATATCGGTGACAGCTTTAAGCTTACTGTCACGGGCGGCTCAGGCGATGGAATTTATTTTTGGCAATCAAGTGACGTAGCTATCGCCACCGTTGACCAAAACGGCAACGTAAGTGTGAAAGGCGCGGGTGAGTTTACAATCACCGCGAGAAAGGCAGCTGACGGAACTTATAAGGAAGCATCAAAGCTTGTGTCCTTCAATGCTATCTGTACACACTCCGATAGTGAGCATACCACTGGCACCGACAACGAAAACAGTACGCACAACTTCCTCTGCACTGTCTGCGAAAGCATAGGCACAGAAGACCATACCGGCGGTAATTATATAGCCGACGGAAATGTAATTACCGACAAATGTACTGTCTGTGACGGTACAACAGGAGTTGCTACTCTCACCGCATCCGGCGACACATACGATGGAGCCGCTTATAAAGCAACGGTTAATAGTACCGGAACATTTGAAAACAAGATATGGACGATCACATATACAGCAAATGGGGACAGCAGTCTTAGCAACGGGCAAGCTGTTAATGTAGGAAGCTACACCGCAAGCATCTCCATTGGCGGCGTGACCGCAAGCCAGAGCTTCACTATCAAGAAAGCAGATCCCAAGGCAAGCGATTTTGCGTTGTCCAAAAGTGTTGAAATATATAACGGTGAAGCACAAAGCATTACCGTATCCGCGAATAGCGGAATCGTGGGTATGGGTGTAATCACATTTAAGT
Source organism: uncultured Lachnospiraceae bacterium (assembly GCA_964559465.1). Taxonomy (GTDB): domain Bacteria; phylum Bacillota; class Clostridia; order Oscillospirales; family CAG-272; genus RGIG4608. The sequence goes on along the minus strand of CAZLIB010000001.1, from coordinate 25,407 downwards.
ATTACGACGAAAACGGCGATCTTGTTACAGACCCCACATACGTCGGCGTATACACGGTTAGAGTTGACGTAACAGATGGCAACAACTACAATGCGATAACCGACCTTGAAGTTGGCAATTTTGAAATCACACCGAAAACACTCGCGGTAACAGACATAACCGTTTCCGAGGGCGTGACCTACAACGGCGAGCCTCAGATCCCCACTGTAACCGTGGAAGGACTGATTCTTAACACCGATTATACGGTATCCTGGGATAAAGAGGGCTTTGTAAACGCAGACACCTACACCGTAACCGTTAAGGGTATCGGCAACTATGGGGGCACGGTAACAAAGACCTATCAGATCGCTCCAAAGCCTCTCGTTGACAGCGACATCACCATTGATATCACCGAGGCGATCTATAACGGCGAGGCGCAGGCTCCCACCGTAACCGTAGCAGGACTTGTTCGTGACACCGATTATACGGTTACTTGGGATCAGAACGGCTTCGTGAACGCGGCTACATATACCGCAACCATCGAAGGCAAGGGAAATTACAGCGGTACGTTTACAAGAACGCTCGTTATCAATAAGGCTGAGCTTGTTGTCGAGCTTACCTCTCCCATCTCATCTGTACTTCCCGGCAATCAGATAGCTCTTAATCTTACGGTGAATTCCACAGAGGGAACTCCCGTTTGGAGCTTCACAAATGCTACTCACGTTAGCGGAAGTATTATTAAGGTGGACGATGATCTCGTTATCGGTCAGGACACAGTTACGATCACCGTTACTTATGATGAAACCGCAAACTATAAGGGTGGTTCAAAGACGATTACTCTTGATGTTGGTATGCCCGACGTTACAGGAGAGATCGCAGATCTTGAAGAAAAGATCAACGCGCTTAACGAATTGATAAAAGATAAAGCTGACACATCGGTTGTTGAGCAGAAGATGAACGAGATCAGTGCGAAGATCGAAGCGCTTGAGCAGGTAAAGGATGCTTACGTTGATGCTGACGCGGCACTTAAGGTAGAGCTTGAGGACGCTATCGCAGACGCGAAGAATGAAGCTATGACTGCTGCGAATACAGCACTTGAAAAAGCGAAGGATGAGCTTAAGGGTCTTATCGAGTCGGGTGACGCGAAGAACGCGACCGAGCTTGCAGACGCAGTTCAGAATCTCAATGATGCGATCGCGCTCGCTCAGCAGACAGCGGAGAAATTTGCAACAGACGCTGACGCGGCACTTAAGGTAGAGCTTGAGGCGAGAATCACATCAGCCGAGCTTCTTATCGATTCCGTGAGAAGCAGAGTAAGCAAGGCCGAAAAGGCAATCAAAAATCTGAATGAGGCTATTGATAAGCTTGAATCTGTTGACAAGGCTAACGCTGAAGCTCTTGCAGAAGCGATTGAATCCCTTAACAAAGCAATCGACGAAGCAAAGAAGATTGCGGCAGACTCTGATAAGGACATTTCAAAAGAGCTTACAGACAAGATCAATGCAGCAGATAATGCTTTGAGAGAAGCACTTAATGAGCTTCAGCAGAATCTTAACGATACAAAGAAGGAGCTTGACGGCAAAATCGAAAAGCTCAATACTGCAGTTATCGTTGTTGCGGTCATCGCAGTTCTTGGAGTTTGCGGAAACGTGGCTATTCTTGTATGGATCATCAAGCGCAAAAGAGTAGTTTAAGCTGCTGATTTTCAGACATTATTCCGCGGAAACGCTTAATATATTATGACAATGTCAATCTCCTTAGCGTTTCCGCACCTTTTGATATAATATCCTAATCCAAAACGGCCCCCGCGCTCTGCGCGGGGGTTCGTTTTGCGTGGCGGCATGGAAAAATGTGCAAATTTGGATTTATGGAGGGAACCTGTGCCAAAATAAAACAAATTTTTCCATTCATATTTATTTTTCGTTCAGTCAGATGGTTAAGAAGATGACTCCCATAAGAAGCGCGAGCTTTGAAAGAGAAAACCGCATTGTAAACGGTCATAAAACAACGGTGAGATATACATATTCGCTGAGTTTGATTTGACTTTCAAAAAGCTCTTGACAAACCGATAAAGTTGTGGTAAAACCAATTTAAATAACAAATTAAGTAAACGTTTGGATTTAAACGAATGTTTTTGAGGGTAAATACCCGGAAAGGAAAAAATATGAAGCTTCGTCCCCCATCTACTCCACTGATAACCGTTGACCCTTATTTTTCAATTTGGTCTGCGGGAGATAAATTGAATTATTCGTGTACGCAGCATTGGACAGGAACACCGCACAGTCTATTGGGCATGGTTATCGTTGACGGAGTCGCATACAATTTTCTTGGGTATGACAGAAATTTCAAAAAGATTGAACAAACGAAAAAGGAGATTTCTGCTCTCAGCAGCGAATTTACCTTTGAAAATGAGCTTATTAAAGTCAACGCGGTATTCACTTCCACGCTTTTGGCTGATGATTTGTACTATTTGTCAAGGCCGATTTCATATCTAACGCTTTCTTACGAAAAAAAGAGTGACAACGTTAAAAACGTTGAGTTCAGAATAGCGACAGAAAAGAGTATATGCCTCGATTGCCAGCATCAATCACCGGTGGTTTTTGAAGAGCTGAATATCAAGGGACTTTGTGGATATCGCTTTGGAAATTCTGTTCAGGAGCCTCTTAATAAAAGCGGAGACGACATAAGAATCGATTGGGGATATTTTTATTGCGCTTGTGTTGGATCTGGTACGGTTGACGAATTTTTAATTCAGAGCAACGGAGAATTCCCATCTTGTACGGTAAAAGCACACGAGAATGAAGAAAAGCTCTTTATGTTTGCTTACGACGACATATATTCTATAAACTATTTTGGAACACCGCTGAAGGCATATTGGAAAAAAGACAATAAAAGTCTTGAGGACGTGTTGATAGAGGCATCAAATGACTATTTAGAGTTAAAGAAAAAATGCGATAGCTTTTCAAGCTCTCTTTATGCGGAATCTTATCAACTGGGAGGGGAGAAGTATGCTGAGCTTCTTTCTCTTGCATACAGGCAGGTTATGGCAGCGCACAAGCTTGTTTTGGATGATAAAGGAGATGAGATCTTTATATCAAAGGAGTGCTTTTCAAACGGCTGTGCCGCTACGGTAGATATATCGTATCCTTCAATGCCATTATTTTTAAGATACAATCCTAAGCTTTTGTATGGGATGCTTCGTCCTATTTATAAATATGCCGAGAGCGAAAAGTGGCCGTTCGATTTTGCCCCTCACGACGTTGGACAATATCCGCTGCTTTTGGGGCAGGTGTACGGTTACGACAGAGACAAAAAGGTTCTTAAGCATGAGGATCAAATGCCCGTTGAAGAATCGGGAAACATCATCATTATGGAAGCAAATCTTGCGATTGTTCTCGGGAATGCAGATTTTTCCAAAAAGCACCTCGAAATGCTTAAATCGTGGGCTCAATACCTTATACAATATGGTGATGATCCTGAGAATCAGCTTTGTACCGATGATTTTGCAGGCCATCTTGCTCATAATTGCAATCTTTCGCTCAAAGCAATTGTTGGCATTATGGGAATGTCAATTATTATGAATATGCTTGGAGAGCGTTCTGAGGCAGAAGCGTATGAAGCTATCGCGAGAGAAAAAGCAAAATCGTGGTCTGAAAGAGCAAAAAATACAAGTGGAGCATTTAGACTTACGTTTGATAAAGATAACACATACTCGATGAAATACAATATGATATGGGATAAGCTTTGGGGAACAAACTTATTCTCTGAGGAAACCTACGCAAGTGAGAATACAAGTAATTTGAAAAGAATCAATAAGTACGGCTTACCGCTTGATTCGAGATGTGACCAAACAAAATCCGACTGGCTCGTTTGGTGCGCAACGATGATGGAGAACAAAGAGGACTTTGAAAAAATGATCTCTCCTCTCTGGCAGTTTTATAACGACACTCCCGACAGAGTTCCAATGTCCGATTGGTATGACTCCGTCTCGGGACATCACATTATGTTCAGAAATAGGACCGTTCAGGGAGGACTGTATATAAAGCTCTTAGACGGTGGAATTCTCAAATACAATTCATAAGTGAAATGGCTTGTAAAACAACTCTTAAAGCATCATAAAAAATCAAATAAAAATTAAAAAGCAGCAATTTGGGCATAAGCGGGATTGCTGCTTTTTTATTATTCCTTTTTCTTGCGTTGGTAAATATAGACGGGAAGATTGACACGTCTGGGCGGAGAATTGGGATTCTCAAGGCGGTTTTTGACAATCAGATAGGTTTGGTTTGCATATTCCTCAAAATTCATCTTGATAGACGATATCTCGCGCAAGCCGTAAACCAAGGTACACAGTCCGTCAAAGCCGATAAGATGCAGATCAGGATATAATCTCCTTATATCTATTGCAAGCTCGTCAAGGCGGTGAAGCACTCTATAAGCTGTAGCGTCGTTATAAAAGAAAATGCTGCGATAACCCTGCTGTATATAGCCATATAGTGCAACAATATCATCCTTTTCGCTATTGAAATACAAAATATCATTATCGCCGGAGCTTATAAGCTCGGATTTGAACATATCAAATCTTTTTTCAGAGAGGAAGTAATCAATGCCAACGTAAATATACTTATTATTGGTATGAAAATTTGAAAGATATTTTGCCGCAAGCACACAGCCCATTCTGTTATCAATTGAAATATTGTCGCATGTGCTTGATTCGGCGATGCTGCCAATGGTTATTATATTGATATTATTTAAGATTGCAAGCTCAATGGCATCTTCACTTGGCAGCAGATGAGAAATAATAAGATCGATTCTCTGCAGAATGCAATGCTTAATATCATTTTTAGTCAAATATACCTCGTTGCAGGAATATAAAAGCGAAAATTCAAACTCCTTGTTTTTCTCAAATATTGCCGTCAGCTCCTTACAGATGAGATTGTAATATAAATTGTCAAACGAATTTATCAGAAATGCGACCGAGGGCTTTTCGTTGACTTTAACGTTCATCGATATATGGTTCGGCATATATCCGAGCTCTATTGCCTTGTTTCTTATGCGTGACTTTGTTTGCGGAGATATGTCGTTCATATCTCTGAGTGCGTGGGAAACGGTGTTGATGGAAACTCCGCACTCGTGCGCTATTGTTTTTAACGATACATTCTTCTTTCCCATTTTATCCTCCATTATTCATAGCGGTTTCGAGCCCTTTATTTGAGTGCGCTGTCACTTGAGATAATATATATTGTAAGATTACGATACCATATTTTTTTAGTATAATCAATAGTTTTTTTCAAATAGATTTGCCCCGAGGTTACATTAATTTTAATGTTTGCGTTTTGTGCTACTGTGAGGTATAATGTAGGTGAGTTGATGAATATTACTTGATGGAGTTTCATCTTTTATTTATCAATTTGTACAAAGCTCACAAAGGAGGGAGAAATAATATGTATAAAATGTTGCCTGCCATGGGTTGGAATTCCTGGAATACCTTTACAAATGCAATTAATGAGGAGCTGATAATTCAAACTGCTGACGCAATGGTTGAAAGAGGCTTGAAGGATCTGGGTTATGAATACATAGTAATTGACGATTGTTGGAGTATGAGAGAAAGGGATGGAGAAGGAAGGCTTGTTCCCAATCCCGAAAAATTTCCTCACGGTATGAAATACTTGGCGGATTATATTCACTCTAAGGGTCTGAAATTCGGAATTTATTCTTGCGTTGGAACTTTAACGTGCGCAAAATATCCCGGAAGCTACGAGCATGAGTATATTGATGCTCAAACCTTTGCGGAGTGGGGTGTTGATTATCTTAAATATGATTATTGCTTCAAATCGACTGCGGTGCCGGGACATTTACTTTACAAGAGAATGAGCCTGGCGCTTGCAAATTGCGGCAGAGACATTTTGCTAAGCGCTTGTAACTGGGGTGCAGACGATTCGAAGGTATGGATAAAGGAAACTGGTGTTAACAGCTGGCGCTCCACGGGCGATATAAATGATAGCTGGCCGTCGGTAAAGAGCCTCGCACTGTCACAGCTCAAGGCTTTGGAGTATAACGGACAAGGCTGCTTTAACGATATGGATATGCTTATAGTGGGTATGAACAACCGTATCGTCGGCGAGGAAAACAAGGAATATATCAATGCGGGCGGATGTACCCATGACGAATATTTTACACATTTTGCGTTTTGGTGCTTTCTGAGCTCTCCCCTTATAATAGGCTGCGATATCAGAAATATGGACGAGGTGGCTGAGAGAATACTGAAAAATAAAGACCTTATCAGAATCAATCAGGATAAGAAGTCCAACCAACCGTTCTTTATTAACACGATTATGAAGAAAAACGACAAGAGGTCGGTGGATTCGGATACCTATTATGATAATTACCCTGACGGAATGGTAAAGCTGGCAAAGCTTCTTGATGACGGAAGGATTGCAATCGGTATGTTTAACTTTTCGGATGGCAAGGCAGTAGATACCTACTTCAACTGTGAGGATGTGGGTGTTTGCTCTACCAGCAAAAAGCGACTTAAGCTGACAGACGTTGCTACGAATGAAGTGATTTACAGTAAAAACGAGATAGTAATCGCAAGAAATCTTGGCCCGCACCAATCTGCGGTATATATAGCGGAGGTGGTCGATTGATGCCAAAATGCAGGGAGTGCGGCAGGGAGCTTATACCCGTTGAAATTGCGCTCACGAAAAAGCTTATTAACCGCGGGGCGGAAAGCTTTTTCTGCAAAGGCTGTCTTTCAGTATTCTACGGTGTGAGTGAGCGAAAATTAGATGAAATGGTTGAGCAGTTTATAGCTCAGGGATGTGCTCTTTTTGTGACGGAATAGGCAAAGAGTGAGCCTTGGAAATTATTAATTCGTAGGCTCAAATGCCATTACATTAAAGTTAATGATTGCATTGTTTTTTGAATTAGTGATATAATGAAATTGTAGCAAGAAATACAGATATATTTTTGTGAAAATCGCACAAAATGTACTTATTGATTGTGTGCTTATCAATCTTGAAATACGGTCAAGAAAAATGCGTGGCAAATGGGCGCATTCAAAATTTAAACTATGAGAAAAGGAGGTCAGATATAAACCATTTGCTATATCTGTGCAGTTTTTATGAAAAGAATCATTATTTTGGTATTATCCCTTGTGATAATAGCAGCCTTGATGACTTCTTGTGATTGGTTTGGAGACATTATCAATCCAACAACCACAACCACAACAACCACAACCACTACAACGGTTGATCCCGATCCCGATCCCGATCCTGATCCTGATCCTTCGTTGGAGGGCGTTTCAATCACTAACAAGGAGGACATTGCCGTTCTTTGGGCAGGCGTGAGCTCGGTTGACGTTGCCGTTGCCTTGAGCCCTGAGAATTTTGAATGTGACGTTACCGTTACCTCCTCAGATGAAAGCGTTGTTAAGGTGGAGGGCAATACTCTCACGGCTTTGGCGGTAGGTAAGGCAACCGTTACCGTTACGGCTGACGACAAGTCCGACAGCGTTGAGGTTGAAGTTAAGGCTCTTGAGGCTCCCGTTATCACACTTGATGGCGAGGTTACCTCTCTTGACGCTTTATCAGGTAAGACCGTTGCGTTGCCTCTTCCCACGGCGCAGGCAAGTGACGGCAAATCTCTCACGGCTAACGTAACTATCACTTGCGACAGTGCAGATGCTAGTATTGAAATGGGTCAGTTCACGGCTTCCGTTACAGGTACATACACCGTAAAATACACGGTCAGCGACACACGCGGCGAAGGTCTCACAACGACCTTGGAGTTGCCCGTAAACGTATACAGAAGCCTTGTTTATTGGCAGGACACCACATGGAGCGTAGGCAATCAGTATGCTGCCGACTCCGAGCAGACGCTCACCACCACCAACACGGGCTTTACGATCATGCACTTTGACGTTGAGCCCAGCAAGCTTTACTACGCAGAAGCAGAAATTTCCTATAACGATCTTGAAGGTATAGTAAGAGGCCTTGCTCATAGCTACGGCGACGAAACGAACCGTTGGGTAGGCGTTGTTTTCGAACAGAACTACTCGGTTAAGATAGTCGATTTCTATCCGACTCTCTATGAATGGACACTTAACGAATGGGATGGAAACAATAACATTTTCTATCAATACAAGGTTAATGAGCTTCTTGGCATTGATGTTGACGCAGCACAAACAGTTAAGGTTGCAACCGTTCGTGACGGTAAGACCTTCTACGCATTTATTAACGATCAGCTTGTAATGGCTGTTCAGCTTGAACAATATGCAGACGTAGATTCCAGACCCGGTATTTTCGGTCACGCAATGAACGGTACGACCGTATCCAATATCGTTTACTATAGCGGCGAGCAGGTAAGAACAAAGCTCGACGAGCTTTTGGACGGCGGCAAGAATTGGATAAACACTTACGCTCCCGACACATGGGCTTCCGACTCTGTAAATACCGATAACAAAAACTTCACGGTTAATGACGTAACCGATGAGCGCGGTATCAATCTTGATTTCACAAATACTACAGTTACAGGCTTCAACAGCGGTATGTTGGCTCCTTATATTTTCCTCTCCGGAGACTTTACGTTTACTTGGGACTATATTCCCGGCGAAACCAACGGTGACGGAGATCAGAGAATGGTTCTTGAAAACCGCGACGTTATGAGAGGCGGCGAGGCTATCCAGTTCGGATACGACGCAAGAAACCAGAAGGTGCTTCTTAACGCTCCCAACTTCCCTGAAGGCTCTAAGTGGTATGAGGTTTATATTGGTGGCTTGGATATCAGCCAGGGTATAAGATTTGAGCTTACGAGACTTGTTCATATCGATCATTCCGTTATTATTATGAGAGCTTGGCTGATCTCAAATCCCGACCTGAAATGTGAAAGAATAATCGAATGGAATTCCTCCAATGCGAGCAGCTGGAACGGTTCTTGGATAATGAACTTCCATAACTACGGCTTGACAGGTCAATACTCCAACATCAGTTGGACCAATATCGAGCATACACATACTCTCACTAAGGTAGAGGCAGTTGGCGACTCTTGCCTTGGCGGAAGCGCGGAATATTATAGATGCGATTGCGGCGAATATTTTGCAGATGCAGAGGGAACTAAGGAGATCGCAAGAAATTCTTGGAATCTTGAGCCTGCAGGACATAGCTTTGAGGACGGTGTTTGCACAAAGTGCGGCGCAAATGAGACAGTTGAGCTTGCAACCTTTACGGTTGATGAGGCTTGGCAGGCAAACGGTCTTGCCGTTGACGTATATAGCGGCGACACAAAGGTTGCTTCCGTAACTATTGCGGACAATAAATTTACTCTTGAAAACGTAAAGATGGGTACTTACGTTCTTAAGTCCACCATCGGCAATATTCCCGTAACTCTTGACACGGTAGATCTTCTTACTCCTGCCGTAGAGTTCTCACTTGCAGACGCATTCGTTGAGGGCGAAGCTGTTAAGGCACTTGACTATAATCCTGTAACAGGTGATTATGCATATGATACAAATTCCAGAGCAAGCGTTACCATCAAGTCAAATCTCAGCAAGGGCTCTGATATTTACCTTTCTGTGAAGCTTCAGCTCTCTGAGGAAGATATGAACGCTATAATCAACGACGGTGAGATCTCCTTCGGTCTCAGCGTAACTGATAACACAGGAGCAACGTATTGGCTTGGCAGCGTGTACAAGGGCAAGGTAGATGGCTATAGCGGCTCTATAGTCCGCGCAAGCAACGGATGGGGCGATTATCAGAACGCAACTGATGATAGCAGTCTTATAAAGATAAGCGACGAAACCAGTTCTTGGACAGATAACGGAAAGAAGCTCCTCACCGGAGACCTCTATTTTGTACTTGTAGTTGACACTGACGGCGTACTTTGGGGCGGTTATTGCGACACTGCAGGCAATATCATTCACTACAGAGACTGGGGTATTACGATTTCAGGTGATACTATCACATCCGTAGGTATGTGCCAAGGCGACGGCTGGGGTAGTACTGAAGCTACTGTCAATATGAAGAATTTCAAGTACTCCACATCCTTCTTGGGAGTATTGGGCTGGGAATGAGCTTTAATTTAATACAACTGATTAATATTATCCAATAATTTAACGGTTAAGACACTTAAGGAGAGATTTTAAATCTCTCCTTAAGTGGAATAATGAGGTATAAAAAATGAAAAAAATAACAAGAATAACAACTTTAATGTTGCTGTTTGCTTTGCTTTTGAGTACCCTCTCGGGCTGTAATATCTTTGACTTGCCGGAGCAGACTGTGGTCAAAGATAAATATGACGTAATATACGACCTCAACTACGAGGGCGGGCAGACCAAGACTGTACAGGTTAAAGCAAATACCCGTGCTACTCAGTGGAAGGCGACCAGAAGCGGATATACTCTCGCCGGCTGGTACACCGATAAGGAGTGCACGGAAAAATTCGATTTTATGAATTATATCAATGCGGATATTACTTTGTATGCATTGTGGATAAAGAATGCTACGAAATATACGCTGACTATTGATTATAATTATGCGGATTATGGTCTCGCAACTGTAAGCGTTGAGGAGAACAAGACCATTTCCGCGGGATTGCTTCCCGAATGCCCGATTCTCGGTATGTATTACGACAAGTGGTACACCGATGCTGAGCATACGCAGGAATGGGATATGGAAAATGACGTTATAACGGGCGATCTTACCCTTTATCCTTCCTATGTGTACGATCCTACCATCGTTCGTGACGGTGAGGGCAATATCGTGTTTGAGGGAATACAGCTTAACGTTTGGCTCTCCAGCGATTTCGGGACAAAGGATACGTGGCAGAAAATTATAAATAATTTCAACTATCTCTATAACGGAAGAATCAAGATCAATCTTATTACTGACCTGGATTCCGCAGGACAGGAGAACGTTGCTATCCGTATTCAGCAGACTCCCGGAGCAAACACAAGCTCCAATTATTATGACGCTGCTGATCTTTATAACCTTCTCGGATATGAATACAGCGTTGACGATTGGTATGGCGCTGAGGAATGCTTTATTGACGGCAAGCTGCATACGATTCCGATGTACGCAAGTGTTCCTTACATTATTTATAACAAGGATCTTATGACAAAGTATAACGGAGAAAATGCTCTTCCTTCAAGCTATACTGAATTCAAGACTCTTCTTGCTAACTCCTTTAAGGGAGAAAGACAAACCAACGACAACTACTATTCCATTTTTACGAACACTACTTGGACTTATAAGGAAATAACAAGTATGGGCTCGTTTATGCAGAATGACGCTAACTATTACGAATACGTGGACGGTAACTACGTAAACAATTGGGGCGAAGAAATGACCAACGCTCTCATTGCTATGCAGAATATTTACGATCTTTTCAACACCAACGGTTATGTTGGCGGCTTGAACGGCGGATCAAACGAATATACCGATGATACGGCTAAACTTATGGTTAGTTCCGGCAACGCTTTGATGGGAGTTATAAACTGGGCTGCTACAAGCGTTAATACAAGCAGCAATATCGGTGTAATGCCTATCAGCGGATTGTTTGCAGACAGCGATAAAGCAAATTATCAGTATATTCCGATTCAAACGATTGGTATCCAGTTTTATCGTGCAAAGAATGTGAACATTATGCAACTTATTGCAGGCGCGGTATTTGCAGATTACGCTACCAAAAATATGGCTGATATGGGCAAGACGGGCTTCTATCCTCTTAACAAGGAAGTGGTTCAGAGTGACAGCTTCCAAAACAGCTCTGACTCCAGAATTCAGACTCTGCTTCAAATCGGCGATCCTGAACAATTCCACACTCTGCAGGGCGCGTTGACTGGTAAATCCATCGTAAATGCTACCGCAGCGGAAACATACATTGTTCCTTTCCTTGATGAAGCTACTCCTGAAAGATTGAACTATTATATTTCTATGCTCAGGGATAGTATTATCGGACAGCTTCCTTAAAAAATAACTGACAGGTAAAAGCTATGAAACGAATTATTGTAATTTTATTGTTAATTTCACTTGCCCTGGGAACGTTATCACTTGTTTCCTGCAATATTAATATTCCCGGCTTGTTTCCGCAGACCACCACTACCAATAGCGGCGGCGACGTTATAACCGGACAGCAATGGAACGTAGAAGCGCCCGACGGGGGAATAAATGTCACCTTTGTTCTCGACGATTTCGGAACGCCTTATTACAAGGTAGAGGACGGAGATATTACGGTGCTGGATTACTCTGCGTTAGGATTTACCTTTCTTGAGGAAGACCTCTCTCAGATGCTGACATTCGTATCTGAAGAAACTCGAACAATTGACATTACTTATAATAACATTTCGGGTAAGAATACAGAGGTGAACGCAAGGTGTAACGAGCTTATGCTGACCTTTTTAGGACTGAATTATTATCTCGACATCACTTTCAGAGCTTACGATGACGGATATGCATTCAGATACGGTGTTCGCTCTGTGGACGGCGGAGAGGGAACTCTTACGGTGGACGTTGAGCGAAGTCAGTTTGCGATTCCCGAGGACTCCATCTCCTGGATACAGGCCTATGTTACGAATACCGCTGGTATGGATTGCTTCTCATATGAGGAAGCCTATAAGCGCAAAAATCCCGACAATTTTGGTGACGCTATTATCTCTATGCCTATGCTTTATCGCGCAGGAGAGAGCGACGTTTACTCTCTTATTACTGAATCTCAGCTTATCGGCAGCGGCTATTACGGTTCTTTCCTGCAAGTGCCTCAGGACAGCGATAACCAGAGATTATTGCAAACCGTGCATTCTCCTGCAGGTATTGATATTGAAAATGATAACGTTATAAGCTATCCCTTTGAATCTCCTTGGCGTTTAGGTATCACTGGTACTTTGGAGGAGGTAGTTGAAAGCGAGCTTGTAGAAAAATTATATGATGACGCTGAATATTGGAAGCCTGATAACTACGATGAGTTGAGCGAGGAAGAGCAAAAAACCTATGATTACGATTGGGTTGAGCCCGGACTTGTTGCATGGAACTGGTTGCTTGCAAGCGAAGCACAGAACAACTGGGATATGCAGGTGGAATATCTTGAGCTTGCTGCCGAAATGGGTTGGAAATATACAATTCTGGACGGTGGTTGGAACAGTAACTTTAAGCTTCAGGAATTTTGCGAGCTTGCTCATAGTAAGGGAATTAAGGTAATCGTGTGGTGTAATGCGTTTCCTGAATTTGCTAACGGCAACTACGCTGCCTTGAAGAGCAAGCTTACATATTGGAAGAGTCTTGGTATTGACGGTATAAAAATAGACTTCTTTGACGGACAGACCTCTACCACCCAGACGCATCAGGGTGAGGATATAGAGACCATCGAATATTATGAGATGATATATCAGGTAACTGCTGAGCTTGAGTTGGTCGTTAACTGTCACGGTGCTAACAAGCCTACAGGAGAAAGAAGGATTTATCCTCACGTTCTCAACAGAGAGGCTATCCGCGGTAATGAAATGAAGAATGTCAGCAGCGCTGTCACGGTAAACTCAATGTTTATCAGAAATATTATCGGACCAACGGACTTTACACCCGTTGTAAATCCTCTCTCATCCGGTCTCACTGTCGGACATCAGCTTGCCTTGGCAGTGCTTTATGAATCGGGTCTACCCAGTATGGCGGATCTTGCATCAGTATATCAGCAGGAGCTCTATAATGAGTTTTTCAGAGAGCTTCCCGCGGTGAAGGATGAAACTGTATTTCTTGGCGGTGAGCTTGACGGATATTATATGGCCGCGCTGAGAGTAGGCGACGATTGGTATGTTGCGGCAATTAATCAGGTTATGGAGCGTTCGGTTGAAATCGACTTCAGCTTCCTTGGCGACGGGGAATACTCAGCGACCTATTATCAGGACAGCGGCGATGCTGTAACAAAAACGATAGAAAACGTAAATTCTCAAATGAAGGAAATTTTAAATCTTGCAAAGAACGGCGGATTCGTAATTCATTTGCAGAAGCAGTAAAGATATCACCGAGCAGCTATAGCTACTTGGTTGAAGCAAAGAATTTATATAGGAGATATTTATGAAAAAGATTGTTAGAATTATTGCATTCTTAATGTGTGCATTGATGGTATGTATGTCATTTACGGCTTGTATTGGAGATAACGATACCTGCAAAAACGGACATAGCTACGTTGACGGTGTTTGCACAAATTGCGGTCACGAGCAGGGATCTACCTCAAGCTCCATCGAAAATCCCTGGTGGACGACAACTGGTTCCTTGGAAAAGGACGATGACGGAAATGTAGTGTTCGATGAAATTGAAATTAATCTTACGAGCGTAGTTACGGGAGAAGACCTTGCGGCATTGGAAATAATCATTGCTGAATTCAATGCTCTGTATACGGGAAGGATCTATGTTAATCTGACAGCCCTTAATCAGTCAAGCTTTGAATCCACAGTAACGAATCAGATCCTTCAAAACACTAATGCTCCCGATTTGATCATGTCTCACCAAAAGGGACATGCTGCCTTTGCGGACAGCAAGATAATTCAGCCCTTTGACGAGGCATTGAACGCGTCCGGTATTGAAATCAATATGAACGACTATTCTACAAGCTTGTCTCAGTATGCATCTCTTGGATATGAGGGATATACCTTCGGCGTTCCCGTGGATGCTCAGAGTCAGGTCGTTTATTATAACAAGCAGCTGCTTGCAAAGTACGGCGGTGAATTACCCACAACGAGAGAGGAATTGTTAGAGCTTTGCAGACAGTTCAAAAATGGAGAGGGTAACACTCCGATTTCTTGGTCAACTACTCTCGACTTCTTTGCAAACTACACTTTTCCAACGGCTGTTATTCAGAACGGCGGACATTTCTATAACGATGAATTCAAAGCTGATTGGTATTCGGATGAAACTAACCGAAAGGCATTTACAAATGCTATAGCATCTATTAAAGAGCTTTCCGATCTCGGTTATGCTCCCCTCGGCAAGAGCGAATCGGCAGCCTTGAACGATTTCTTGTCAAATAAGGCGTTGTTCTTTGTCGGTATGCCTTGGAACTTGAATTCCATCCTTACCTCCTACGGTCAGCAGAACGGCGGTCTTTCTAAAGAGGCAGTAATGCAGGACCGTATTGGAGCAACATCTCTTTCCAACTGGTTTGTAATGGATGAAAACGGAGAAAACGGTGATAAGGTATTCGGAGACAGTCACTTCTTTGCAATGACGACTACAGTTACCGATATTAGCAAAAAGGCAGCTATCTGTGAATTCGTAAGATGGTTTACTCAGACAGGCAGCATAGGTACTGACTGGGCAGAAGCGGGTCACATCAGCGCTTCTACCTACGTTATCAACAGTGACGATTATCAGTCAAATACAATAGTAAACGACTATATCACAGCCTTCTATCCCGATATCAACTCATTTGAAACTGTTGGCTTGACACCCTATTATTCTGATACGTTTACAACCCTTTCCTCGTTCTTTGCGGAAGCAATTCAGCTTCCTGCTTCTCAGGTAGAGAGCTTGTTGCAAAGCAAGGAGAAAGACGTTAACGCAATCGTTGATTTCTTTAAATAAGCCTTTCAAATGATATGAATGATGAGACTTTAAGATTAAAGTCAGATTGGAAGAAAAGCAAAAGAAGACAGTCTCTGACTGCTCTCCTTTTGCTATCTCCATATTTGATCGTATTTATAATATACACACTTGTGCCATTTGTTATGGGATTTGCATATTCATTTATGAAGTATAATCCTTACGATCCTTCGGCAACAGAGTTTATTGGGTTAAAAAATTATTTGATGATTTTTGATTTCGATAATGCCATTGCCAAGAGCTTTTGGGACTCTTTTAAGACAATGTTTATCTTTGATATAGTCGCAGTTCCGATTATGATCGTAATTCCGTTAACACTTGCATATTTTGTGAATTTTCATCCCCCCGGATATAAGATTTTCAGGGCGATAATCTATTTGCCAAGTGTAATTTCGATTACTATAGTAGGTATTATTTTTGGAAACATGTTTGCGGGAAATGAAAGCGGCTTGATTAACGCGTGGCTTGGAACTAATATAACATGGTTGTCAGGACAGCCGTTTAAAGGGGATACGCTACGTTGGTTCGTTATACTTTTGGCGTCTATTTGGTGGCAAACAGGAACGAATTTCGTAATTTTATCAGGTGCATTGCGTGATGTTCCGCAGTCCTTGTACGAGGCCTGTGAAATGGATGGGGGAAACAGAATGAAGCGCGTTTTATACGTTACTCTCCCCAACATAAAAAGCTCAATTACCATATGTCTCTTTAATACTCTTATCGGCTATCTGAATTTGTACGGACAGCCTACCGTGCTTAACGATTTGGACAACAAGGGAACCCTTGTTTCTCCTATGATGTTTATTCAAAAATATCTTGGCGGTGTGACGTATGCAAAGCAAACGGGCTTTGTATGCGCATGTGCAATCGTTTTCGGCTTGGTAGTAATGATATTCAGCATTATTCAAAGAAGGCTGACAGGAGAAAAGAAGCGCCGCAATAAGCATTCTGCAAACTGTGCTTTATATTTCAAAAGAAAAATCGGGTTGACTCAGGCGATTCCCCAAGGAGGTATCAATAATGCTGAATAATAAAGGGCTTATTACTAAGTCTGAGATGACGAGAAGAAGAGAAAAGACAGTATCGTTTATAGTGCTACTTTTAGTGTCAATTATTTGGATCATTCCCCTACTCTATATGTTAGGAACATCCTTTAAATCCGATATGGATCTGCAGCTGAACCCTGACAAATTATTTCCGTCCTCTTGGGATGAATGGACCTTAAAGCATTACTCCGGATTTATCATCAGAGAGGGAAAAATAGATAATATGCCTTTGTGGATGTTAAACTCTCTCTGGTCTACACTTGCAACCGTGATATTGACGGTTCTTATTGATTTGATAACCGCGTATGCAGTAGTTTTCTATAATTTCAAAGGAAAAAAATTATTTCTTAAATTCCTGCTTCTTTGGATGGCTGTTCCCGGAGTAATAGGAATGGCACCTCAATATGCTATATATTCATCTCTGAGAAAATCCTTGGAAATCAATCAGGATGTTGAAAGCTATCTATACATATATTCTTGGTTAATCGTTCCGGGAATAACAGGCATATTCAATATGCTGCTTATGAAAAACTTTTTCGCATCCATACCCAAGGATATTATTGACAGCGCAAGAAGTGATGGGGCAAGCGACAAAAAAATTTTTTTCAAAATTGTTTGTCCTTTGGCCAAATCTACAATAATGCTTATTGTACTGTTTACATTTTCGGGAAGCTGGAACAGCCTGCAATGGCCGCAGCTGCTTCTGAGCGGAGAAAGCTCTTATTGGCAAACTGTTACGGTTGCTCTGACGGGATACACCGGAGGTACTGCGTGGGGGGCTAACGGAGTTGCGATGGCAACGAGTGTATTTGCGTTATTGCCGATAATAGTAATATTCATTATAACTCAAAACAAAATGATAGACGGTTTAGCTTCAACGGGTATTAAAGGATAAAAGATTTATGGAGATAGAGAAAATGAAAGATAATAGCAAAGCGTTTTTGTCCATTAAAAATGTTGAAAAAATATATCCTAATGGAGAAAAAGCGGTTTATAATTTTAATTTAGATATTTATAAAAATGAGTTTGTCGTTGTGGTTGGTCCTTCGGGATGCGGAAAAAGCACCATGCTTCGTATGATCACCGGATTGGAAGATATTTCATCGGGAACGCTGTATATGGAGGATGAGCTGATAAACTATAAGCCAAGCAAGGACAGAAGAATGGCTATAGTTTTTCAAAGCTATGCTCTTTACCCACAGATGAACGTTTATGAAAATATCGCTTTTCCGTTAACAATCAATGAATATCCTTTTCCTGTTGTTAACCGCACCTTGCATTCCTGCGCTCAGATCAAATGCGTTATTACTGAAAACGGTATAAGAGCAATAGCCGACAAGGTCAATGAAGCTGCCGAAATGAAGGGAAGGGCTTCACAAAAATATGAATTTATTGCGGACTCACTTTCCGTTGAATACTATACGGCAGAAAGACTGTACAGCTGGCTGGATTGCTTCTCGGGAAACGACGAAAAAGCAATAGAGAAGAGGCTTGAGGATAGGCTGAATTCTGTTGTTGCAAAAGAAACGGAAGAATTAAAGGATAAGGGCATTCGTGTTAACCGTGAGGGCAATGTTCTTGATAAAAACGGAGAGGTTTTGGTTGAGACCCGCAAGATGACTCCTTATGAAATCAGAAGGACTGTTTATGAAAAAGCCAAGATCCTTGACTTGATTCCGTATCTGGATAAGCTTCCAAAGGAGCTTTCTGGCGGACAGATGCAGCGTGTTGCCTTGGGTAGAGCCATAGTAAAGAACGTTCCCATTTTCCTTATGGATGAACCCTTGTCCAACTTGGATGCAAAGCTAAGACTGACGATGAGAAGTGAAATAGTTAAGCTTCACAACAGCATCAACGCAACTACCATATACGTTACTCACGATCAAACGGAGGCTATGACTATGGCGACCAAGATCGTTGTAATGTCAAAGGGCTTTGTGCAGCAGATAGGTTCTCCCGAGGAGATATATAATTCTCCTGACAATATATTCGTTGCAAGATTTATAGGATCGCCTGCAATGAATATTCTCGATCTGGAATTCAACCGTGAGAGAAAGTGCTTGTGTGCAGAAGGTTTAATGTTCGATCTGGACGACGAATTCGTTGCAAGGCACGATGCGTTTTATGCGCAAAAGCTTGAAAAATTCAATGAGATAGTTCAGAATTTTAATGAGCCCGCGTATGAATATATATTAAATATTCTTTCCTCAACGGATGAGATATTTGATAATAAACAGAAAACGCAAGAAAAGCAGAATCTGCTGAAATCCATCGGCAAGCTCTTTAAAAAGGCAGAAACGAAGGCAATCGGCATAAAAGAGTTTGAAATAGCACAAGAAAAGAAAAAACAGCTTGAGAAAGCCTTGACCGAAAATCATCACTTGACCGTAGGTATCAGGCCCGAAAAAATCAAGCTTGAAAAATATGATCCAAGTAAGGAGTATAGCAATTGCTTTATCGTTGCGCCAACGGTTTGTGAATTGTTGGGCGCAACATACAATGTTTATTTCTGTTGCTGTGGAAAAAATATGATAGGACAAATCTCTGCGGAAGAAAAAATCACGGTAAACGACAAGATCGTTGTGAGCTTTTCCAAGGAGGATATGTATACATTTGATCCGATTACCGGAAATAGAATCAGATAAACTGAAATTGGTGGCATAATGGGTAATTCTGCACTCCATCATAGTGATCGGAGTTACCCATTACCGTCGGCCGCAAATAAAAATAAAAAAATATGTCAAAAGCTATTTTAATGATATATTTAACCTTGAAAATATAAAAATTTACATAGATGATTCCCAAAATATTTCTAATATTAAAAACAACCGAAAAGTGGAAAATTGGAGGAAATATGAAAAAAATATTCGACTTATTGACTGTAGAGGAAAAGATCAGGTTGCTTGTAGGTAAAGACACCTGGAGCAATTACGGATGCAACGGGAAGGTATATCAGTTTATCGTGTCCGATGGTCCCGTCGGGCTTAGACATCCTCAAAAAACAGAGGGAAATGATGATATTATTCCTTCAATTGCTTATCCTTCAACACAGATATTGTCACACACCTGGAATAAGACGCTCTTTCGAAAAATGGGAAACGCAATTGCTAACGATTGTATTGATATGGACGTTGATATTATTTTGGGACCCGGAATTAATATTAAGCGTATGCCGACTAATGGCAGAAACTTTGAATATGCAAGCGAGGATCCTCTTATCGCAGGTGTTTTGGGCAGAGAATATATTTATGGAGTTCAGGAAAAGAATATAGGGACCTCTCTAAAGCACTATTGTTGCAACAATATGGAATATTCGCGTTTGTGGATATCCAGCGATGTTGACGAAAGGACCTTGTATGAAATATATTTGAAGGGATTTCAAATTGCCTGTGAGGCAGATCCTTGGACCGTGATGTCATCTTATAATCTTGTTAACGGTCAACGTATGTCAGAGCATAAGAAGCTTTATACAAGGCTTCGTAAGGAGTATAGCTTCAACGGAGCAATAATCAGTGACTGGGGCGCGGTTAAAAATGAGCTTGCTTCCTTGGAAGCGGGGCTTGACCTTGCTATGCCATATGATCAAGCTCACTTGGATATGCTTATGGAGGCACACAACAACGGTACATTGAATTATGATAAGGTTAATGAAAGCGCGGCAAGAGTAGTTGAGCTTTCTGAAAAATGCAGAGAATCTAAGCTAAAGAGAAAAACGGATATGACCGTTGAAGAGCGCGAGACGGTTGCTTTAACTATTGCGAGAGAGGGAGCAGTTCTTTTGAAAAACAACGGCGTTCTCCCTATCGCGTCGAAAGAGAAAATCTTCCTCACGGGTGCTCCGGCACGCAGATACTACTATGGCGGAGGATCCTCCGAGGTTACAAGAAGAAAAGAATACGTCAGCTTAGTAAATGTAATGACAGATTATTTTGAAAACGCAACTTATTTTGAATCTTGCTGGGAAACCTTTCACGGGCAGGCAAACATGGGCAATCTTAAGGCTGCCAAGCTATACGCGGCAGAGAATGATGTTTCTGTTGTCTGCGTAGGTGATGATAACAGAACCGAATCTGAAGGATACGATAGACAAACGATAAAGCTGTCCAAGGAAGAGATCGATGTTATCAATAATATAGCCAAGGTTTCGAAAAAGACGGTGGTCGTCATTTTCGCGGGCTCAGCAATAGATATGAGCGATTGGATAGATAATGTTGATGCTGTATTATATATGGGATATTGTGGGGATTATGATTACCGTGTATTGTGTGAAATACTGATAGGCGAGGTCAATCCCTCGGGTAAGCTTACCGAGACGTTTCCGTTATCGCTCTTGGACGTTCCTTCAATGAATTCATACAAGGATGGCTCCTGTATAGTTTACGGCGAGGGACTGAACGTGGGATACAGATACTTCGATACTTTTGATAAGCCAGTTTTATTTCCGTTTGGATATGGACTCAGCTATTCCGAATTTGAATATGGTAATATCTCCGTCGAGGGTAAGGGCACGGATTATTCAATAAATTTTACTATTACTAATAAATCAGATATTGATGGCTATGAAACCGCGCAGCTTTACGTGGGCGAGCTTTCGAACGAAGTGTACCGCCCCAAAAAGGAACTTAAGGCATTTGAAAAGGTCTTTGTTCCAGCAGGCAGCAGCGTAAGCGTTAATATGATTATTGATAAGCACGCATTTGAATATTACTCTACTGCTATCGACGGTTGGAAGGTTCATGAGGGAGTATATAGGCTGTATATCGGTGCCAATGTCAGCGATATCAGGTTGGTTACTGAACTAAAGGTTAAATGATATACCGATTTGTTTGCGCTTAAGTGACAGTATGAAGGCTTACTGAATTTATATTAAGTATAGTATAAATCTTTTTTGACTTGAATTGATTAAGTTTGATGTAGGGAGACGGATAAGGATATGTTGGACAAGCATTTAATTACAATTCAGAAACCCATGGCGGAAATAGAGAATATTATTTTTTGGAACGATTACAGAATTACCGTTCTTGGTGAAAGATTGTTCAGAATTGAAAAAAGTGAAAACAGAGCATTTCGTGATTTGGCTACGCAGGCGGTATGGTTCAGAAATATGCCTGTGCAGGTCTTCGAATACGTTACAGGAGAAGACGAATTGATTATAAAGACTGCGGCTTCTGTTTTACATATTTTCAAAAAAAGAAGTGATTGCTACATTCAGATAGACGGAAAAAAGATAGAGCTTAATAATGTTGGAAATCTTCTTGGAACCTATAGAACGCTTGATCAGTGTAACGGCGGGCGATTTATTGATAGTTCAGGAGACTGCGATATTAAATTAGGTATTGGCGTATGCTCTGCAAACGGAGTTGCGATATTGGATGATTCAAACTCTCTTTCGCTTGATAGGAATGGCGAAATACTACCTTATACTGCTGATGGAACTGATGAGTATGTTTTTGCGTTTGGAAATAATTACCGAAGTGCTGTCAAAGCACTGTATATGATCACGGGTGCTACGCCCATGATTCCGAGATATGCGCTTGGTAACTGGTGGAGCAGATATCACGCATATACCGATAAGGAATATTTGAGATTGATTACTTCATTTGAGGAGCATCAAATTCCTCTTACAGTTGCTACTATAGATATGGATTGGCATTATTCAACCACGGTGGATAAAACATTTAACATATCTGCCGGTAATAAAAACACGAAAGAGTATATTGGCGAGGGAAGTCTTGGCTGGACGGGATATACTTGGAACGAGGAGCTTTTTCCCGATTATAAAGGCTTTTTACAAAAAATAAAAGAAAAGAATTTAAAGATTACTCTTAATCTGCATCCCGCGGACGGCTTCAGATGGTGGGAGGAATGCTATGAAAGAATGGCTTTCGCTATGAAAAAGGATCCAAAGGATCAGAAGCAAATTCCTTTTGATTTTACTGATGATAATTTTATCAATGCATATTTTTCATTGGTACACAAGCCCTATGAAAACGACGGTGTGGATTTTTGGTGGATAGATTGGCAGCAGGGATCGGAATCTAAAATAAAGGGCTATGATCCTTTGTGGGCATTGAACCATTATCACTATTTAGATAGCCTGAAAAACCGTGATAAGGGAATAATTTTGTCGAGATATTGCGGCCCCGGCGCGCACCGTTATCCTTTGGGATTTTCGGGAGATACCCATATCACGTGGAAAACGCTTCAATATTTGCCATATTTTACTTCTACCGCAAGCAACGTGGGTTATTCCTGGTGGAGTCACGACATAGGCGGTCATATGGGCGGAGATACGGAATACGAGCTCTTTACCAGACATATTCAATATGGCGTATTCAGTCCGATAAACAGATTACACAGCACTAATAACGACGCCGTTACCAAGGAACCATGGATGTATGGAAATGGCGCAGCAGAAATTACAAGTGATTTTTTAAGGTTCAGACACAGAATTATTCCTTATCTCTATAACGCTTCATATATTACTCATAATGAAGGCAGAGCATTGGTTGAGCCGCTATATTATGAATATAAGCAAAAAGAAGCTTATCTATATGACAGAGAATATCTTTTTGGCGAGAGCTTACTTGTGATTCCTGTTTGCGACAGACGCGAGCCTGACGGATATGCGCGAATCAAAGCGTGGCTTCCAAAAGGAAAATGGACTGATATCTTCTCAGGGCAGGAATATAATATCTCTGAGGATGGATGTGAATGCACTTTGTTCAGAAGATTGGAGGAAATGCCTGTGCTTGCAAGAGCTGGAGCAATTCTTCCCCTTTCGGCTGACGGAGGAAATAGCGTGAGCAATCCTCAAAAGCTTGAAATTTGGGCGTTTAACGGGGACGGCAGATATGATCTTTACGAGGATGACGAGCTCTGTGAGCATCATACGGTTTTCGATATGAAACACGAGAATGGCAAGCAATTTCTTGTCGTTACCTCAACCGGAGATAAGGGCGTGGTGCCTGTTAATCGAAGGATACGTGTAAAATTTAAAAACATTAAAGAAGGAAAGATCAAGCTTACCGTTAATGGAATGCTGTCGGAGGTCAAGGAGCTTTATATGGAATGCGCCACAGTAGACATTGACTTTAAGGAAAACACAACGTTTGTTATTGAGGTTGAATACGCGGAACCGAATTGCCTTCAGGCTATAATTAGCCAAGGACAAATGTTAACGACCGTTTCTGAGGGTAGTACGAGTGATAAATCCGATTTTTATCGCTCTCTGTCACAAATATCAAGCAAAGAAGAGCTCAAGCGATTGATAGACGCTTCCAATTTTAATGAGGGAATTAAAGGAAGGCTGAAAGAGCTGCTGTTGATGTAGTCAAAAGCTATTGGTAAGTTCAACAAACAATCTGATCTTATAAATATTGAATAATAATTAAATGATGATAAAATGCTATGTTACATAAAAAAATAGAGTTAAATGAAGAAGGCTCCTATGATGCCTATGCGTCCTTATATTTAATAGAGGATAATTATGAAATGAAAAGAATAAAGCGTCCTGTTGCGGTTATTTGCCCTGGTGGGGGATACGAATTTGTTTCCTGCAGGGAGGGAGAGCCTTACGCATTACAGTTTTTGTCGAAAGGATATCACGCGGTTGTTCTCCATTATTCGATAGCCCCATCCTCAAGGTATCCGACGGCGCTTTTGGAGCTTGGCAGAGTTGTTTCAATGCTTCGCGAGAACAAGGAAAAATGGTTGGTCGATGATAATAAGATATTTCTTGTTGGTTCCTCTGCAGGAGGGCATTTGGCTGCCTCTTATGCTTGCTTTTGGTCACGGAGCTTCCTTTCTGAAAAACTTGTCTGCGAAAAAGAGAGCTTATGCCCCAATGGATTAATACTGTGTTATCCCGTGATAACTTCCGGGGAATATGCTAACCGAGTCTCGTTTGAGAACCTTTTAGGCGATAAATACGATTTGCTTATTGATGATATGTCCCTTGAAAAGCAAGTGAGCAAAGAAAATCCGCCGACTTTTATCTGGCATACAGCCGCTGACGATTTGGTTCCGGTTGAGAATTCGTTGATGTTTGCCAAGGCACTTCACAACTGCGGCGTTGAGGTGGAGCTGCACGTTTTCCCAAGAGGGGGTCACGGCTTGGCTTTAGCCAATACGTTCACCGCGAACAGTATGTATGAGCTTATTCATACAGCTTGTGAAGAGTGGGTAAATTTGGCTCATCGATGGGTAAAAGAAACTATTGGTGAATTAGAGATCCCTGATTTATAATGTTTTGATATTATTACTGTTTATTTGACAATAGGAGAAATTATGAAATTAATACTCTCTGATAATAAAGAATTTAAAAAAAATCAAGCAGATCCGTATATTTTTAACGATGAATCCGCCTTTTATCTGTATTGTACCGGTTTTGGCGGAGTTCATTGCTATAGATCTGATGAGTTGAGCAATTTTTCGTATATCGGAATAGTGCTTACTGAAGTCGGATGCAAGCAATATTGGGCACCTTGTGTCTGCAAGATAGAGAATAAATACTATATGTATTACTCGTCTATGCCTGCGAATTCTAACGATGTTCATCTTCAGTGCCTGAAGGTTGCGGTTGCGGATTCTCCAGAAGGTCCGTTTGTATTTGTAAAACAGCTTTGTAAGCCCTTTTCCATTGATCCAGAGGTCGTTTTTACATCTCAAGGACAGTATATGTTTTATTCTATAAATGATTATAATTCCAGTCGGGTTGGAACGAAAATAATAGTTGATAAAATGCTGGGACCGCTTGAGCTTGCGAATGATCCTCACACTGCAGTATCCCCTACCTTGGA